>NZ_VDFS01000048.1:35957-40401 GCF_006151955.1 Georgenia sp. 311
GGGTCGCCCCGCTGTGGAAGCATTCGGAGGATGGAGCTCTTGCACCGGCTGCGGACGCGAACCGCTCGCGCCGCCGTCCGGCTCGGGGGAGAGTCGGGCTCACAGACGCGGTGGGCCGAGCGCGCCCGGATCGTGCTCTACATCCTCGCCCTCGCGCTGCTGGGGTGGGAGGTCTACCTCAGCCACGTCCAGGGCCTCACGCCACTGCAGACCGTCGTGCGAGCGGCCGCGGTCCTCACCCTCGTCGGGATGCCACGCTGGCCCCTCGCCTCAGCGGCCGTCTCGATCCCCTTCCTCGTCGTGGAGATGTGGGTCAGCGTCGACCCCGTCTCCCTGATGATCGTCGTGCCCCTGCTCATGACGGGCTTGCTCGTCGCCACGCAGGTACGGCAGTTCGGCTACGCCTACGCCCTCCTCATGGTCGGCGCGCTCACCTCGCTCCAACGCACCGAGCAGCCGCTCGCGGACCTCGCCACCTGGCTCACCGTCTTCCTCATCCCCTGCCTGCTCGGGGAGGGAGTGCGCTTCTGGCGAAGCTCCGTCGAGGAGATCCGGCTGGCTTCCCAGGCCCAGCTCGGCCGCCAGCGCCGCGATCTCGCCCGCGAGCTGCACGACACGTCCATCCACGACATCACCGCGATGATCATGGCGCTCGAGCGCGCCAAGCTCGTCGGCCTCGGGACGCCGAAGGCGCTCGAGGAGATCGACCACGCGATCGCCGCAGGCCGCCAGTCGGTCGTGAGCATGCGCGGCGTGCTCAAGATCCTGCGGTCCGAGGACACCCTCCAGACCCGCACGCCCGACGCCATCCCAGCCGCGCTCGCATCGACGTCGACGGTGCAGCGCGCCCTGGAGGACGCCCGACAGACGCTCGGGAGGATGGGCCACGAGCTGCGCGTGCACCTCGAGGACCAGATCGACCTGCCCATGCCCCTGTCGGTCCGTACCGCGCTCGTGCGCGTCATCCAGGAGTGCACGGCGAACATGGTCAAGTACGCCGAGCCCGGCTCCCCGTGCACCGTCATGGTCGAGCGCACGGACACCGAGACCCGCGCCCTCTTCATCAACGACGTGCGGGAGGGCGGCCGCGTCGACACAGCCCTGAGCTCCGGGGTCGGCCTCATCGGCGCCCGTGAACGGGTGGAGGCTGTCGGCGGGAGCCTCGCGGTACGCCATCATGATGGCAGGTGGATCATCCAGGCCCTGATCCCGACGATCAGTTCCGCTAGCGAAGGACAGGTAGAGCGTGCAGCACAGCACTGAGGGAACCGACCGCCAGACCGGGACGACACCCACCATCCGGGTGCTGCTCGTCGATGACGACCCGATGGTCCTCGCCACGCTCCAGAGCTACGTCGCCACCGCCGACGACGTCGAGGTCGTCGGGACGGGCGACGACGGCCACAAGGTGCGCGACCTCGTCCGGCAGCACACGCCGGACCTCGTCATCATGGACATCCAGATGCCGACGATGACGGGCATCGAGGCGACCCAGCAGCTGCGCAAGGAGTTCCCGGAGCTGCGCATCGTCCTGCTCACCACGTTCGACGAGGACGAGTTCCTCCTCGAGGCGCTCGACGCCGGCGCGGCGGGCTTCCTCCTGAAGAACACGAGCCCGCAGGACCTCGTCCAGTCGATCCGCCGGGCGCACAGCGGCAACCGCGTCGTCTCCCCGGGTCCGACCGACCGCCTCATCGACAACTACCTCCTGCGGTCCCCGAGCACGGCCGACGCCTCGGACATCGGCCTCTCCGGCAGGGAGCAGGAGGTCCTCGAGCTGCTCTGCCGCGGACGGTCGAACGGCCAGATCGCCGAGGAGCTGTTCGTGGCCGAGACCACCGTGAAGACCCACGTCTCCTCGATCATGCGAAAGATGGGGGTCGGCTCGCGCCTCGAGATCGTCGTCCACGCCTACGAACGGCGCCTCGTGCGCTGATTTGCTGCACCTGCAGAAATCATGCCGCCGGAGGGTGCCTCTCCTCCTTTCGAAGGATGCACTCCGCCCAGGGTGGACGCGAACATGACGATTGACCTCCATGTCCCCTCCACCACCACGAGAATGAGGCAAAGATGAAGCGCACCCTGGTCCGGGCGACCGCCGTCGCTGTCGCCGTCATCGGGCTCTCCATGGCGCCCGCCACCGCTGCGCCGGACAGCCTCGAGCTGCCCGGCGCCCCCGTGACCGCCCCGGGTCTCGAGCCCGGCGGCAGCGAGGTGAGCCCCAACCTCTCCTTCTGCCAGGTCGTCGGCTGGTGGTACTGGTGTCGCGTCTGAGCTGATGAGCTTCTCCAGGGCGAGGGTCGGCAACGGCCCTCGCCCTGTTGCGTCCCCAGCCGGCACATGAACGACGATGCCGCGCGGTGACCGCTGGGCGCACCTAGCGTGGGTGGCATGGCCAACCGACTCACCCGCGCCCAGAGCCCCTACCTCCAGCAGCACGGGGACAACCCGGTGGACTGGTACGAGTGGGGCGAGGACGCCTTCGCCGAGGCGCGGCGCAGGGACGTCCCCCTCCTCGTGTCGGTGGGCTACGCAGCGTGCCACTGGTGCCACGTCATGGCCCACGAGTCCTTCGCGGACGAGGCGACGGCGGAGCTGATGAACACCGGGTTCGTCAACGTCAAGGTGGACCGCGAGGAGCGGCCGGACGTCGACGCGGTCTACATGGCGGCGACACAGGCGATGACCGGCCGGGGCGGCTGGCCCATGACGGTCTTCACGACGCCGGAGGGCACCCCGTTCCTCTGTGGCACCTACTTCCCGCCGGTCCCCCGCTTCGGCACGCCGTCCTTCCCGCAGGTCCTCGAGGCGGTGTCGCGGGCGTGGCGCGAGCAGCGCGCCGACCTCGAGCGCACCGGTGAGCGGGTCCGCGCCCACCTCGCGCAGGTCGCCGCCCCGGCCCCACCCGCACCGCTGGACGAGGACGTCCTCTCCCGCGCGCTGGACACCCTCGCGGCGAGCTACGACGCGCGCCACGGAGGGTTCGGCGGGGCGCCGAAGTTCCCGCCCTCGATGGTCTGTGAGTGGCTCCTGCGCCGCGCCGCACGGACGGGCGACACCCGGGCGCTGGAGATGGCCGAGGGGACGCTCACCGCGATGGCCCGCGGCGGCATCTACGACCAGCTCGCCGGCGGGTTCGCCCGGTACAGCGTCGACGAGACGTGGACGGTGCCGCACTTCGAGAAGATGCTCTACGACAACGCCCTGCTGCTCCGCGTCTACACCCACTGGTGGCGGCAGACCGGATCCCCGCTCGCCCGCCGCGTGGCCGAGGAGACCGCCGGCTGGATGCTCGCCGAGCTGCGCACCCAGGAGGGCGGGTTCGCCTCCTCGCTCGACGCCGACTCCCCCGGCGGAGAGGGCGCCTTCTCCGTATGGACCCCGGAGCAGCTGCACGAGGCGCTCGGGGAGGAGGACGGCGCGTGGGCAGCGGAGGTCTGGGGGGTCACCCCCGACGGCACCTTCGAGGAGGGCGCCTCGGTCCTCCAGCTCCCCGCCGACCCGACGGACCCCGCGCGCTACGAACGCGTCCGCGCCGCCCTGCACGCAGTCCGCGAGGCCCGGCCACGGCCCGCTCGCGACGACAAGGTCGTCGCCGCATGGAACGGGTACGCCGTCACCGCGCTGGCCGAGGCGGGAGCCCTCCTCGAGCGGCCGGAGTGGGTGCACGCGGCGGAGGAGGCTGCCTCCCTCGTCCTCCGCGTGCAGGAGCGGGACGGTCGCCTCGTGCGGACGTCACGCGACGGGGCCCCCGGCACGAGTCCGGCCGTCCTCGAGGACTACGCCGCCCTGGCCGAGGGCCTGCTCACGCTCCACCAGGTCACGGGCGACGCCGCCCACCTCACAGCCGCAGGACGGCTGCTCGACACCGTGCGCAGCCGGTTCGCGGGCACCGACGGCACCGTCTTCGACACCGCCGACGACGCCACCGACCCCGCCGTCGCGCGGCTCGGCCGCCCGGCCGACCCGGCCGACGGACCGACGCCCTCGGGCCTCGCCGTCGCCGCGGGCGCGCTCCTCACCTGGAGCGCGCTCACCGGTGACACCGCGGCCCGCGAGGAGGCCGAGGGGGCGCTGGGACGGGTGGCCGCCATCGCCGTGCGCTACCCCCGGGCCGCGGGCTGGGCGCTGGCCACCGCGGAGGCCGCGCTCGACGGTCCGCGACAGGTCGCCGTCGTCGGGGACCGCGAGGACGCCCGTACCGGCGCGCTGGCGTCCGTCGCCCGGCGCTCGAGCGCGCCCGGCCTCGTGCTCGCGGTGGGCCGCGGTGCTCCCCCGCAGCTGCTCGAGGGACGTACCGAACGTGACGGCGTGCCGACGGCCTACGCCTGCCGCGGCTTCGTGTGCGACCTGCCGACGACCGACCCCGCCGTCCTCGCCGACCAGCTGCGCGGCTGAGGCGCCGGGAAGACGGACGCCGGCCGCCCCCCGAGGGGGACGGCCG
>NZ_VDFS01000048.1:40734-72843 GCF_006151955.1 Georgenia sp. 311
ATCGAGTTGGTCGTGCCGACCTTGCCCGGGGGCATGCCCGCGACGATGACGACGCGGTCACCCTCCTCGGCGAGGCCGGAGCTGCGGAGGACCTTGTCGACGTGGGCGACCATGTCGTCGGTGTGGGTCACCTCGGGCACCTCGTAGGTCTGCACGCCCCAGCTCAGCGCGAGGGTGTTGCGCGTGGAGGTGAGCGGCGTAAAGGCCAGGAGCGGGATCGAGGAGCGCAGCCGCGACATGCGGCGGGCGGAGTCACCGGACTGGGTGAAGGTCACGAGGTACTTGACCCCGAGGAGCTCGCCGATCTCGGCGGCCGCACGGGTGATGACGCCACCACGGGTGTGCGGGGTGGTGCCGAGCGGCGCGATGCGGTCGCTGGCCTCCTCCTCGGTGTGCTCGACGATGCGCGCCATCGTGCGGACAGCCTCGATCGGGAACTGGCCCACCGAGGTCTCACCGGAGAGCATGACCGCGTCGGCGCCGTCGAGGATGGCGTTGGCGCAGTCGGACACCTCGGCGCGGGTCGGGCGCGGGTTGGTGATCATCGAGTCGAGCACCTGGGTGGCGACGATGACCGGCTTGGCGTTGCGACGGGCGAGCTCGACCGCCAGCTTCTGGACGACCGGCACCTCCTCGAGGGGCAGCTCGACGCCGAGGTCGCCGCGGGCGACCATGATGCCGTCGAACGCGTCGACGATCTCGACGAGGTTGTCGACCGCCTGCGGCTTCTCGATCTTGGCGACGACGGGGACGCGGCGTCCCTCCTCGTCCATGATCGCGTGGACGTCGTCGATGTCCGCCGCGCTGCGCACGAAGGACAGCGCGATGAGGTCGGCACCGAGGCGCACGGCCCAGCGCAGGTCCTCCTTGTCCTTCTCGGACAGGGCGGGGACGCTGACGGCGACACCGGGGAGGTTGAGGCCCTTGTTGTTGGAGACGGGGCCGGCGACCTCGACGCGGGTGACGACGCGCGGGCCGTCGACCTCGAGGATCCGCACCGCGACGCGGCCGTCGTCGATGAGGATGCGGTCACCGGGCTTGCAGTCGCCCGGGAGGCCCGAGTAGGTCGTCGAGGCCATCTCGGCGGTACCGGGGACGTCCTCGGTGGTGATGGTGAAGGTCTGGCCCTCGACGAGCTCGACCTCGCCCTCGACGAACCGCCCGAGGCGGATCTTGGGGCCCTGCAGGTCGACGAGCACCGCGACCGCGCGGCCGGAGGCCTGGGCGGCGTCGCGCACCCGGTGGTACACGGCCTCGTGCTCGGAGGCGTCGCCGTGGCTGCGGTTGATCCGCGCCACGTCCATCCCCGCGTCGACAAGGGCCTGGATCTGGTCTGCGGACTCCGTTGCCGGGCCGATGGTGCACACGATCTTCGCTCTACGCATGGTTGTCACCCTATCGCCCGAATCGGACCTCGCGAGGGGGACGTTCGGCCAGCGAACGTCCCCCTCGCTGCGCTAGCGCGCCAGTCCGGCGATGTCGGCCCCGATCGGCGCGCTGGAACGGCTCACCGGGGCGGGCAGCGCAGTGCCCCCGCCGAGGTAGCGGTCCACGGTTGCCGCGCAGGACCGGCCCTCCGCGATCGCCCACACGATGAGCGACTGGCCGCGGCCCGCGTCGCCGGCGACGAAGACGCCGGGCACGGACGTGGCGAACGTCTCGTCGTGGACGACACGCCCGCGCTCGTCGACCTCGAGCCCGAGCTGCTCCACGAGGCCCTCGCGCGGCACCCCGGAGAACCCGATGGCGATGAGGACGAGCTGGGCGGGGATGATCCGCTCGGTGCCCTCGACCGGCGTCGTGGACCGGTCCGCGTGGCGGACCACCTCGACGAGGCGGACGTGGCTGACCTTGCCCTCACCGGCGGAGCCGTCGGACAGGAGCTCGAGGGTCGCGGTGCCGAAGACCCGCTCCCCGCCCTCCTCGTGGGAGGTCGAGACGGTGAAGACGCGGGGGTCCATCGGCCACGGCTCGCCGGGTGCGCGCTCGTCGGGCCGGCGCACGTTGATGTCGATCTGGGTGACCGACCGGGCGCCCTGGCGCTTGGCGGTGCCGAAGCAGTCGGAGCCGGTGTCTCCACCGCCGATGACCACGACGTCCTTGCCGGTGGCGAGGATCTGGTCGGGGACGACGTCCCCGGCGACCACCCGGTTGGACTGGACGAGGTAGTCCATGGCGAGCACGACGCCGTCGAGCTCACGCCCCGGCACCGGGACCTCGCGGGCCACGGTGGAGCCGGTCGCGAGGACGACGGCGTCGTACCGCTCGAGCAGCTCCTCACCGGTGATGGTGGTCCCGGCCTCGACCCCCGTGCGGAAGATCGTGCCCTCGGCCTCCATCTGCTCCAGCCGGCGCGTGACCTGGACCTTCTCCATCTTGAAGTCGGGGATGCCGTAGGTGAGCAGGCCACCGACCCGGTCGTCCTTCTCGAGCACCGCGACGGTGTGGCCGGCGCGGGTGAGCTGCTGCGCGGCGGCCAGGCCGGCCGGCCCGGAGCCGATCACGGCGACCGTCCGGCCCGTCTGCCGCGGCGGCACCTGGGGGGTGACGAGCCCTTGCTCCCAGGCGTTGTCCGCGATGGACTGCTCGATGTTCTTGATCGTCACCGGCGGCTGGTTGATGCCAAGGACGCACGCGCTCTCGCACGGCGCCGGGCACAGCCGCCCGGTCCACTCCGGGAAGTTGTTCGTCGCGTGGAGCCGGCCGATCGCCGCCTCCCAGTCCTCGCGCCGGGTGAGCTCGTTCCACTCCGGGATGAGGTTGCCGAGCGGGCAGCCCGCGTGGCAGAACGGCACGCCGCAGTCCATGCAGCGGGTCGCCTGCCGCACGAGCGCCGGCGCGTCCTCCTGGCGGCGCTCGTAGACCTCGTGGAAGTCGAGGATGCGGACGGGCACCGGACGGCGGGCGGGAAGCTCGCGCTCCCGGTAGGTCAGGAAGCCGCGCGGGTCAGCCATTGGACACCTCCAGGATGGTGCTCCACACGTCCGGGGAGCCGGCGTCCAGGCCCTCCTGGGCGGCGTCGGCGAGGGCGGCGGAGACGGCCGCGAAGCGGCGGGGCAGGACCTTGACGAACCGGGCGCAGGTGGCGTCGGCGTCGTCGAGGAGCTCGGCGGCGACGGTGGACCCGGTGTGCTCGAGGTGACGACGCAGGAGGTCGAGGACGATCGAGCGGTCCTCGGCGTCGAGGTCGACGAGGAGGAGCTCGCCGTCGGCGACGGCCGGGGCGTTGACCCGGGCACGGTCGAGGTCGAGGACGTAGGCGGTGCCGCCGGACATGCCGGCGCCGAGGTTGCGGCCGGTCGGACCGGCGATGAGGACCGTGCCGCCGGTCATGTACTCCAGCGCGTGGTCCCCCACCCCCTCGACGACGGTGGTCGCGCCGGAGTTGCGGACGCAGAACCGCTCCCCCACGCGGCCGGAGAGAAAGAGCTCCCCGGAGGTGGCGCCGTAGCCGATGACGTTGCCCGCGATGGTGTTCTCAGCCGCGCGCAGCCGGGAGTCGGGCTCGGGCCGGACGATGATCCGCCCGCCGCACAGCGACTTGCCGACGTAGTCGTTGGCGTCGCCGAGCAGCCGCAGGGTGATCCCGGCGGGCAGGATCGCCCCGAAGGACTGCCCCGCCGTGCCGCGCAGGGTGACGTCGATGGTGCCGTCCGGCAGCCCCGCGGAGCGGTACCGGCGGGCCACCTCGTGGCCCAGGCGGGTGCCGACGCTGCGGTTGACGTTGCGGACCGGCACGTCGATGCGCACCGGTGTGCCGTCCTCCAGCGCGGGGCGGGCCTGCTCGATGAGCGCGACGTCGAGGCTCTTGTCGAGCCCGTGGTCCTGCTCGCGCACGCGCCGCCGGGCCGTCCCCGGCGCGGGGTCGATGTCGGCGAGCACGGGGCTGAGGTCCAGGCCCGCGGTCTTCCAGTGGCCCACGGCCTCGTCGGTGTCGAGCAGGTCGACGCGGCCGATGGCCTCGTCGATCGAGCGCAGACCGAGGGAGGCGAGCAGCTCGCGCACCTCCTGGGCGACGAACTCGAAGAACGTGACGATGTGCTCGGCGCGGCCGGTGAACCGCGCGCGCAGCTCGGGGTTCTGCGTCGCGATGCCGACCGGGCAGGTGTCCAGGTGGCACACGCGCATCATGACGCAGCCGGCGACGACGAGCGGCGCGGTGGCGAAGCCGTACTCCTCGGCGCCGAGCAGCGCCGCGATGAGGACGTCGCGCCCCGTCTTGAGCTGCCCGTCGGTCTGGACGACGATCCGGTCACGCAGCCCGTTGAGCACGAGCGTCTGCTGGGTCTCGGCCAGGCCGAGCTCCCACGGGCCGCCCGCGTGCTTGAGCGAGGTCAGCGGGCTGGCCCCGGTCCCGCCGTCGTGCCCGGAGACGAGGACGACGTCGGCGTGCGCCTTGGCGACGCCCGCCGCCACGGTCCCGACGCCGACCTCGGAGACGAGCTTGACGTGCACGCGCGCCTGCGGGTTGGCGTTCTTGAGGTCGTGGATGAGCTGGGCGAGGTCCTCGATGGAGTAGATGTCGTGGTGCGGCGGCGGGGAGATGAGCCCGACGCCCGGCGTGGAGTGCCGGGTGCCGGCCACCCACGGGTAGACCTTCGGGCCGGGCAGCTGCCCGCCCTCGCCCGGCTTGGCGCCCTGCGCGACCTTGATCTGGATGTCGTCCGCGCTGCTCAGGTAGTCGGCCGTGACGCCGAACCGTCCGGAGGCGACCTGCTTGATCGCCGAGCGGCGCAGCGGGTCGTGGAGGCGGTCGGTGTCCTCCCCGCCCTCACCGCTGTTGGACTTGGCACCGAGGGTGTTCATGGCGATCGCGAGCGTCTCGTGCGCCTCGGCGGAGATCGAGCCGTAGGACATGGCGCCCGTGGAGAAGCGCTTGACGATCTCGCTCACCGGCTCGACCTCGTCGATCGGCACCGGCGGGCGCTCCCCCGTCCGCAGGCGGAACAGGCCGCGCAGCGTCATGAGCCGCTCGGACTGCTCGTCCACCCGGCGGGTGTAGTCGCGGAACACGTCCATCTTGCGCGAACGGGTGGCGTGCTGGAGCCGGAAGACGGTCTCGGGGTCGAACAGGTGCGGCTCGCCCTCGCGGCGCCACTGGTACTCCCCGCCCACGCGCAGGCTGCGGTGGGCCGGGGAGATGCCCGAGGGCGGGTAGGCGGTCGCGTGGCGGGCGGCGACCTCCGCGGCAACGACGTCGAGGCCGACGCCGTCGATCGGGGCGGGTGTGCCGGTGAAGTAGGTGTCGACGAGCTCGCGGGACAGGCCGAGGGACTCGAACACCTGCGCGCCGCGGTAGGAGGAGACCGTGGAGATCCCCATCTTGCTCATGACCTTGAGCACGCCCTTGCCCAGCGCGCGGATCACGTTGGCGACCGCCTGCTCGGCGCTGACCCCGGTGACCGTGCCCCCGAGGACGAGCTCCTCGGCGCTCTCCATCGCGAGGTAGGGGTTGACCGCCGCCGCGCCGTAGCCGATGAGCATGGCGACGTGGTGGACCTCGCGCACGTCCCCGGCCTCGACGAGGAGGCTGACCTTCGTGCGGGTGCGGCGGCGCAGCGTGTGGTGGTGCACCGCGGCGGTGAGGAGCAGGGAGGGGATCGGGGCGAGCGTGGCGGTGGCGTGCCGGTCGGACAGCACGATGAAGCTCACGCCACGCTCGATGGCCTCGTCGACCTCCGCGAAGATCTCCTGCAGGCGCTGCTCGAGCGCCGCTCCCCCGCCGGCGACGGGGTACAGGCCGGACACGACGACCGAGCTCAGGCCCTTGGCGGCGCGCGCCGTGCCGAGGTGGGCGATCTTGGCGAGCTGGTCGTTGTCAATCGTCGGGAACGGCAGGACGAGCTTGCGCGCGTGCTCGGGCAGGTCGGCGAGGAGGTTGGGCTCGGGGCCGATCGCGCCGCCGAGGGAGGTGACGAGCTCCTCGCGGATCGCGTCGAGCGGCGGGTTGGTCACCTGCGCGAACTGCTGGGCGAAGTAGTCGAAGAGCAGGCGCGGACGGCTGGAGAGCACGGCGACCGGCGTGTCGGTGCCCATCGACCCGAGCGCCTCGGCACCGGTCTGGGCCATCGGCGCCAGGACGATGCGCAGCTCCTCGTCGCTGTACCCGAACACCTGCTGGCGGCGGACCACCGAGGAGCGCGAGTGCAGGACGTGCTCGCGGTCGGGCAGGTCACCCAGGTGCAGGGTGTGCTCGGCGAGCCAGTCGGCGTGCGGGTGCTGGGCGGCGAGCTCGGCCTTGAGGGCGTCGTCGTCCACGACCTCCCCGGCGGCGGTGTCCACGAGGAACATGCGCCCTGGCTCGAGGCGTCCCTTGCGGGTGATCGTCGAGGGGTCGAGGTCGAGCACCCCGGCCTCCGAGGCGAGGACGACGATGTCGTCGGTCACCCAGTAGCGGGCCGGGCGCAGGCCGTTGCGGTCGAGCACCGCCCCGATGAGCGTGCCGTCGGTGAAGGTCATGGCCGCGGGGCCGTCCCACGGCTCCATGATCGTGGAGTTGTACTCGTAGAAGGCGCGGCGTGAGGCGTCCATCTCGGCGTGGTTCTGCCACGCCTCGGGGATCATCATGAGCACGGCGTGCGGCAGGGAGCGGCCGGCGAGGTGGAGCAGCTCGAGCACCTCGTCGAAGGACGCGGAGTCGCTCGCCCCCGGCGGGCAGATCGGCAGCAGCGGCTCGAGGTCCCCGAGCAGCTCGCTGGAGGCCACGCCCTCGCGCGCCCCCATCCAGTTGCGGTTGCCGCGCACCGTGTTGATCTCACCGTTGTGCGCGACGAGCCGGAACGGCTGGGCCAGCGGCCAGGAGGGGAAGGTGTTCGTCGAGAAGCGCGAGTGGACGAGCGCGAGTGCGCTCACCATCCGCGGGTCCCCGAGGTCGGGGAAGAAGGGCGCGAGCTGCGT
This sequence comes from Georgenia sp. 311, assembly GCF_006151955.1. Lineage (NCBI taxonomy): Bacteria > Bacillati > Actinomycetota > Actinomycetes > Allobogoriellales > Allobogoriellaceae > Georgenia > Georgenia sp. 311. The sequence goes on from NZ_VDFS01000048.1 coordinate 47,632, forward strand.
CGTCGTGAGCATCCCCTTGTAGACGAGGGTGCGCGAGGACAGCGAGGCGAGGTAGACGCCCACCTCGTGCTCGGCGCGCTTGCGCAGCCGGTAGGCGAGGCGGTCGAGCGCGACGCCGGAGCGCGTCCCGTCGGCGTCGGTGACGACGAGGTGGCGCAGGGCCGGCATGGTCGAACGGGCCATCGGGCCGACGAGGTCGGCGACGACGGGGACCTCACGCCAGCCCAGGACCCGCAGGCCCTCCTCGGCGGCGATGTGCTCGACGGCGGCGACGGCGGCGGCGCGCTCGGTCGAGGCGCTGGTCCCGCCCGGCAGGAAGGCCATGCCGACGGCGTAGTACCCGGGGTCGGGCAGGGGGAAGCCGAGCTCCTCGCGGAGGAAGGCGTCGGGGACCTGGAGCAGGATGCCGGCGCCGTCGCCGGTGTCCTCCTCGGCGCCGACGGCGCCGCGGTGGTCGAGGTTCATGAGCGCCGTGAGGGCGGACTCGACGATCTCGCGGGAAGGGGTGCCACGGAGGGTTGCGACGAAGGCCACACCGCAGGCGTCGTGCTCGTTCGCGGGGTCGTACAGCCCCTGACGCGGCGGCGCTCCGGACTGCGGCGGGTTCCCGTGGATCGGCCCCATGAGTGTCCTTTCATTAACAGATGTCCATGACGAGAGGTGGGGCGCCGTTGACCCAGCGTGCCGAGACTTTACGCCCCGGTGACCCTGCGGTTGGACATATGGGCCCCGGACACGGCGAACGTCTTACATCCTGGTACGAGGGCCGAGGCCGCCCTACCGAGGTCACGCTCCCTTCCACGATGCGCCTGTGGGGGGCCTCCGCGCAAGGTCGACAAGGTCACTCGCGAGCGGTCCGCGACGGAGGGGCGGGCGTGGAGCCGGAGCTGGTCAGGGCTGCGACGCGGGGCGCTGAGGCGGGTGCGCGAGCTCGCCGGCCGCCTGTGGGGCTGGTCGAGCCGGCGGCACCCCGGCGAGCTCTCCGCGTGGTGGCGGGGGCACGGCGCGCCCCTGCCGAGATGGCAGGTGGCGAGCCGGCAGCCGGCCAGCCGCGGCGCCGGGGCCAGGGCCACCTACGAGTCGGTGGGGCTGCGCCCCCACGCGCGCGACGTGCGGCTGGCCGGCCTGCCGGACGCTAGTCCCGGCCGCCGGCCTCGAGCTGGAGGATCCGGCCGAGGAGGCCGTTGACGAACCGCGGCGACTCGTCGGTCGAGAGCTTGGTCGCGAGGGCGACCGCCTCGTCGACGGCGACGGCACCGGGCACGTCGTCGTTGAACATCAGCTCCCACACGCCCAGCCGCAGGATGGCACGGTCGACCGCGGGCATCCGCGGCAGCGTCCAGTCCTGGGCGTAGGTGGTGATGAGCTCGTCGATCTCGGCCGCGTGGTCGGCCACGCCCTCGACGATGTCGACGGCGTACTGCGGGAGGGCGGTCTGGGCGGTCGTGCGCTCGAGGCGCTGCGCGAGCAGCTCCCGGAGCTCGACGTCCCAGCCGGCGAGCGCGCGCTGGTCGGCCTCGTAGAGGACGTCCACGGCGCGCGCCCGCGCCTTGCTGCGTGCGGCCATCTCAGTCGTTCACGCGGCCGAGGTAGGCCCCGGTGCGGGTGTCGACCTTGACCTTGGTCCCCTGCTCGAGGAACAGGGGCACCTGGATCTCGTAGCCGGTCTCGACGGTCGCGGGCTTCGTGCCGGCCGAGGAACGGTCGCCCTGGAGGCCGGGCTCGGTGTAGGTGATCTCGAGGACGACCGAGGCGGGCAGGTCGATGTAGAGGACCCGGCCCTCGTGGGTGGCCACCGTGGCGATCTGGCCCTCGAGGAGGAAGTTCGCCGCGTCGCCGACGACGTCGCCGCTCACCGGCAGCTGGTCGTAGGTCGAGGTGTCCATGAAGACGTAGTCGTCGCCGTCCTGGTACAGGTACTGCATGTCGCGCCGGTCGACGGTCGCGGTCTCGACCTTGACGCCGGCGTTGAAGGTCTTGTCGACCGTCTTGCCCGAGAGCACGTTCTTGATCTTGGTCCGCACGAAGGCCGGACCCTTGCCGGGCTTGACGTGCTGGAACTCGACGACGGACCAGAGGTTGCCGTCGATGACGAGCACCATGCCGTTCTTCAGGTCGTTCGTGGTGGCCACAGGGATGTCCTTTCGGGGATGAGCGCCAGTCAGCCTAACGCGTGGAGGCCCCAGGCTCCCAGCGCAGCGCACGCACCGGCCCACGTGTAGGAGATGAGCGTGCCGATGATGAACCGCTCCGCAGCGGGGCTGCGCTTGTCCGGGTGGCTCTCGCGCAGCTCCGGGTAGCGGCCCAGGCCCTTGACGGCGAGGACGACGGCGATGCCCTCGGGGAACCCGGCGAGGAAGGAGCCGGTGATGGCGGCCCGCTCGAGCATCCCGATCCACGCGCCGCCTCGCAGCACCCCGTTCCCGGGGGCCTCGGACTCCACGCGCCGGAGCACGAGCGCCGTGACGACTCGGCCCAGGAGGACCGACAGGACGAGCGCTCCGGCGACGACCCCGGCGGCGGCCCACGTCATGCCGCCACCTCCGCGGTCCGCAGCAGCCGCGCGGCGAGGGGGTGCAGGCGGGTCTCCTCGTGCCACAGCGCGGTGTCGAGGCGCTGGCTCACCGCCTGGGCGCTGATGCCCAGCCGGTTGGCGGCCTCCCGCTGCGTGCCGACGCGCGCCATGAGGTCGACGACCTCCCAGCCGGCGGCGGTGCGCCGGCGGACGACGGCGGCGAGGAGCTGGAGGAGCGCCTCGGCCTCCTCGGCGGCGCGGGGCTCGGCGCCGGCGACGGCGAGCGGGACGCTCACGGCCCGTCCGCGGGCGCGCTCGACGGCGTCGCGTGCGAGGACGAACGCCTCACCGGCGCTCTCCGGCGCGCTCGACGCCAACGGCTCGGTGACCGGGCCCGCGCCGATCCCCACGCTCCACCCGCCGAGCCGCTGGAGGAGCAGAGCCAGGCTGACGACGGCCGCGGGGTCGGCGAGCACACCCTGGACCTCGTCGCCCACGGTGCGCTGGACGGGCAGGACGAACGGGTCGCCCCACTCCTCGGCCCAGGCGGACACGGCGGTGAGCAGCCCGGGGACGGCGTCACCCCGCCGGCGGCTGCCCTTCTGGTCGGCCGTCATGACGAACATGTCGCAAGGCTAAGCCCTTGATGCGCGCCGATCAAGGCCCAGGCCTTCATCTCGCGAGGGTGGCGTACGCGCTGCGCAGCAGCTCGGGGTCGGGACCCTCGAGGCGACCCGGCCGGCCGATCCCGTCGAGGACGACGAAACGGAGGGTCGAGCCACGGGTCTTCTTGTCGCGGCCCATGGCCTCGAGGAGCTCCGCCCACCGGTCCTGGCGGTAGGTGGTCGGCAGGCCGAGCATCCCGAGCACCTCGCGGTGACGTGCGACGTCGGCGGGGTCGAGGCGGCCGGCGGCGCGGGCGAGCTCGGCGGCGAAGACCATCCCGACGGCGACGGCGTCGCCGTGCCGCCAGCGGAAGTCCTCGCTCAGCTCGATCGCGTGCGCGAGGGTGTGGCCGTAGTTGAGGAACTCGCGGCGCCCGGCCTCACGCAGGTCGGCGGACACGACGTCGGCCTTGACCTCGACCGCGCGGCGGACGAGCTCGGCGAGCACCGGCGTGGACGGGTCGAGGGCCGCCGCGCCGGCGTCGGCCTCGACGAGCTCGAGGATGCGGGGGTCGGCGATGAAGCCGCACTTGACGACCTCGGCCAGACCCGCGGCGTGGTCCTGGGGCGGCAGCGTGGCGAGGGTGTCGAGGTCGCACACGACGGCGCGGGGCGAGTGGAAGGCTCCGACGAGGTTCTTGCCCTCCGCCGTGTTGATCGCGGCCTTCCCGCCGACGGCGGCGTCGACCATGCCGAGGAGGGTCGTGGGCACGTGGACGACGGCCACGCCACGGAGCCACGAGGCGGCGACGAACCCGGCGAGGTCGGTGGCCGCCCCTCCCCCGAGCCCGACGACGACGTCCTGGCGGGTGAAGGCGGCGCGGCCGAGGCGGCCCCACAGGTCGGTGAGGACGGCGGCGGTCTTGGCCGCCTCGCCGTCGGGCACCTCGGCGGGGAGCACCTCGTGACCGGCGTCGCGCAGCACGTCGGCGAGCCGGGCGGCGCGCTCGGCGAGCGGCGGCTGGTGGACGAGCAGCACCCGGCGGGGCTCACTGCCCACGGCTCGCGCGGTCTCGGCCTCCAGGCCCCGGCCGATGAGCACCTCGTAGTCGTGCTCGGCCCGCACGGGCACGCGCGCCTCGATCATGTCTCGTCCCGGGGGCGCAGCTCCCCGCGCTCCAGCGCCTCGGCGATGAGCGTGGCGAGGCGCTCGACGGGTTCGTCGTCGGTGAGGACGACGAGGCCGGCAACCTCCTGGTACAGCGGGCGCCGGGCGTCCATGAGGGCCTTCCAGCGGGCCCTGGGGCTGTCGACGAGGAGCGGGCGCGCTCCGGACAGTCCCACCCGCGGCAGGGCCTTGGCCATGGAGACGTCGAGGTAGACGACGGGCACCGAGCGCAGCGCGGCGCGGGTCTCGGGGTGCTCGACCGCTCCCCCGCCCAGCGCGACGACCCCCTCGTGCGCCTCCAGCGCCCGGACCACGGCCGCGTGCTCGAGCGCGCGGAAGTGCGCCTCGCCGTCGTCGATGAAGATGTCGCTGATCGTGCGGCCCTCGCGGCGCTCCACGTCCTCGTCGGTGTCGAGGAGCTCGACGCCGAGGAGCCGGGCGAGCTCGCCGCCGACGGTGGTCTTCCCCGCACCGGGAGGACCGACGAGGACGACGGTGGCGCGTCGGGCGCTCATCGCAGCACCTCCGGGATCGACTCGAGGTAGGAGGTGAGGTTGCGCCGGCACTCCGCGACGGAGTCACCGCCGGTCTTCTCCAGGAGCGCGTCGGCGAGCACGAGGGCGGTCATGGCCTCGGCGATGACCGCGGCCGGCGCGGCGGCGCAGACGTCGGAGCGCTGGTGGATGGCGGTAGCCGCCTCACCGGTGGCGACGTCGATGGTCCGCAGGGCGCGGGGGACGGTGGAGATCGGCTTGAGGGCGGCGCGCACACGCAGCACCTCACCGTTGCTCATCCCGCCCTCGATGCCACCGGCCCGGTTGGTCGTGCGGCGCACGCCGTGGGCGTCGCGGACGATCTCGTCGTGGGCGACCGAGCCGCGGCGCCGGGCGGTGCGGAAGCCGTCACCGACCTCGACGCCCTTGATCGCCTGGATGCCCATGAGCGCGCCGGCGAGGCGCGCGTCGAGCTTGCGGTCCCCGTGGACGAAGGAGCCGAGACCGGGCGGCAGTCCGTAGACGAGCACCTCGACGACGCCGCCGAGGGTGTCGCCGTCCCTGCGGCACTCGTCGATCTCCGCGACCATCGCGGCCGACGTCTCCGGGTGGAAGCAGCGGATGGGGTCGCCGTCGAGGGCGGCGACGTCGTCCGGGCCGGGCAGGGGGGCGCCGTCGGGCACCTCGACCTCACCGACGGACACGACGTGCGAGACGAGCCGCACACCGGCGACCTGCTCGAGGATCGCGGCGGCGACCGCGCCGAGCGCGACGCGGGTGGCGGTCTCCCGCGCGCTGGCGCGCTCGAGCACCGGCCGGGCGTCCTCCAGCGCGTACTTCGTCATGCCGACGAGGTCGGCGTGCCCGGGCCGCGGGCGGGTCAGCGGCTTGTTGCGGGCGATCTCACGGGTGTCGCCGGTGCCGGCGTCGACCTCGAGCAGCCGGGTGTCGACCGGGTCGGCGGACATGACCGTCTGCCACTTGGGCCACTCGGAGTTCGCGATCTCGATGGCCACAGGGCCGCCCATGGTGCGCCCGTGGCGCACACCGCCGAGCAGGCGCACCTCGTCCTGCTCGAACTTCATCCGGGCGCCGCGGCCGTGGCCGAGACGCCGCCGGGCGAGGACCGAGCGGATGTCCTCCGTGGCCACCTCCACACCGGCGGGAACCCCCTCGACGACCCCGACGAGGGCCTCCCCGTGCGACTCCCCTGCTGTCAACCAACGCATGCCCGGCATCCTCCCACGGCCCACCGACGTCCTTGCCGCGCGTCCGCCAGCCGGAGCGGCGGGGCGGCGTTCAGAGCACCGGGCCGAGGCGCACGGTGAGGACCGAGGCGAGGGCCGCGCCGAGGAGCAGCCACGGCCCGAAGGCGATGGCCGTGGTTCGGGTCGCCCGGCGCGTGGCGAGGAGCACCAGCCCGGCGAGGCCACCGAGGACGAACCCGGCGACCACCCCGAGCAGGACGGCACCCCAGCCGAGCCACCCCAGCCAGGCGCCGAGCAGGGCGCCGAGCTTGACGTCACCCATCCCCAGGCCGGTGGGCCGCAGCAGCGCGAGGAGCAGGTACCCCGCCCCGCACAGCACCGCCGCCAGCGCTGCGCGCCCGAGCCCCGCCCACTCCCCCGTGAGGGCCGCGGCCAGGACGAGGAGAGCTGCCAGCGCCGCGCCCGTCGGGCCGAGGACGGCGTTGGGCAGCCGGTGGGAGGCGAGGTCCTCGGCAGCGAGGAGGACCCCGGCGACGGCGAGCACGACGGCGGCCGGCAGGTCGGCGCGCCAGCCGTGGAGCACGACGGCGAGCACGGCGGCCACCACGCAGGCGACCGCGAGCACGGTCGGCGAAGGGCGTCTGCGCCCGGCCGCTCCGGGGAGCGCGGCGTCAGCCGCCACGGCGGGCGAGGGCGTCGGTCAGCGCCGTGCGCATCGCCTCGACCGGGGCGGGGCGGCCGGTCATGAGCCGGACCTGCTCGGCGGCCTGGTGCAGGAGCATCGCCCACCCCGGGGCGACGGCCCCGCCGTCGGCGGTGAAGCCGGCGGCGAGCCGGCTGGGCCACGGGTCGTAGGCGACGTCGAGCAGGACGCGGCCGGCGCCCTGCCCCTGCGCCGTCGCGGCGAGGTGGTCCCCGAGCTCGTCACCGGCGTGGGCAGGCAACGTGGAGACGGTGACGTCGGCGGCGCGCACGGCGTCGGCGGCCTGCTCGGCGGAGGTCCACCGCCGCAGGGTGATGTCCACCCCCATCCGGTGGGCGGCCCGCTGGAGGGCGCCGGCGCGGGCGGGGTTGCGCACGAGCACGAGGGAGGAGGTGATGCCGAGCTCGGCCAGCGCGGCGAGGGTGGAGGCCGCCGTCGCTCCACCGCCCAGGACGACCGCGCCGTGCGGACGCCAGTCCGCACGGCCGGCCGCCTCGCGCAAGGCCGCGACGACGCCGTGGACGTCGGTGTTCGCCCCGACGAGCAGGCCGCGGCCGGGGCCGGGCTGGACGATGAGCGTGTTGACGGCGCCGACGACCTGCGCGAGCGGGTCGACGACGTCCGCGACCTCGAGGGCGACGTGCTTGAGCGGCATCGTGAGCGAGAGCCCGGCCCACTCCCCGTCCAGCGCGGCGACGACGCCGCGCAGACCGGCCTCGTCGACCTCCGCCACGCCGTAGACCCAGTCGATGCCCAGGGCGGCGTACGCCGCGTCGTGGAGCACCGGGGACAGCGAGTGGGCCACGGGCTTGCCGAGCACGGCGGCGCGGCGCGCGCCGGCCGGCAGCGTGCCGGTCGGCGCCCGGTCGTACGTGGGCAGGACGCCCGGCACACTGCTCACGCTCAGCCCTCGTCCTCCTCGGTGGGGTTGTTCGCCAGCCACTGGCGGAACAGCTCCTGGTTGCGCAGGTGCTCGGAGTAGTCGCCGGTGAACCGGGTCTCGCCGCTGTCGAGGTCGACGGTGACGAAGTAGCACCAGTCACCCTCTGGCGGCTCGAGCACCGCCTCGATGGCGGCGGCCCCGGGAGCGCCGATCGGGGTCGGCGGGAGCCCGGCGTGGATGCGGGTGTTGTAGGGGTTCTCCGCGTTGTTCAGCTCCGAGCGCTCGGGCACACCGCCGGAGCGCCCGATCCCGTAGTTGATCGTCGAGTCCATGCCGATGAGGCCGTCGCCGGAGCAGTTCGCCAGGCGGTTCTCCAGGACCCGGGCCACCTTGCCGCGGTCCTCGTCGCGGTTGACCTCGTGCTCGATGATCGAGGCCTTGGTGAGGACGTCGTGCTGGTCCTCGGCGGGCACGCCGTAGCGCTCGAGGGTCCGCTTGGTCTGCTCGACCATCGCGGCGAGGATCTCCGTCGCGTCGGCGTCCGGCTCGAGGATGTAGGTCGTCGCGGCGAACCAGCCCTCGGGGTTGTCCGCGGCCTGCTCCGGCAGGCCGATGGCGGCGCGGTCCTGTGCCGCGGCCTCGACCTCCTCCACCGGGATCTGCGCGACGCTGGCGATGCGCTCGAAGATCTGGCTCGCGCGCCAGCCCTCCGGGACGGTGATCCGCAGCTCGGACTTGTTCGCCGGGTTGAGCAGTGCGGACACCGCGTCCTCGGCGCGCATCTCGGTCATGAGCGAGTACGTGCCCGGCTGGATCTGCGCGGCGTCGGGGTTGGCGGTGAACGCCTCGACGAACGCCTGGCGCGAGGCGACGACGCCGGCTGCGACGAGCGCGTCACCCATCGCGGCGCCGGTGGCGCCCTCGGCGATGACGACCGACACGCTCCCGCTGCCGGGACCGGCGAAGTCCTCGGTCGACGCGGCCTCGCGCCCGTCGAAGAGCGGGCGGAGGACCATGAAGCCACCGATGGCGAGGGCCGCGACGAGGAGCACGCTCAGCGTCACCGCGATGGCCGTCCTGCGGCGGCGGCGCCGCTTGCGGGCGGCGCGGTCGCGCCTGGCCGCGCGTCCGACGCGCTCGGCGGGAGGATGGTGTTCGTCGGCCAGCAACGTCTGGTCGAAGAGGTCGCTCACGACTCGATCTCCGTTCCATGGTCGACGAGCTCCCCCGCCGGCTGACCCGTCCGGCGCTCCTGGTCCAATGCCTCCTGCAGGATCATCACCGCGGCCACCTGGTCGACGACCGCGCGGTGCTGCCGTCCCGGACGACCCGACCGGTGCAGTGCCTGATGGGCGCTCACGGTCGTCAGCCGCTCGTCGACGAGCCGCACGGGCACGGGCGAGCACGCCCGCGCCAGCACCAGAGCGTACTCCCGCGCCGCCTGCGCAGCACGTCCCTCCGCACCGGACAGCTGGCGCGGGAGGCCCACGACCAGAGCGACCGCCCCCAGCTCCTGCGCGACCTCGACGATCCGTCGCACCTGGGCGTCCCTGTCACCGGTGACCGTCTCGACCGGAGTCGCGAGCAGTCCGTCTGCGTCGCTGCGTGCGAGACCGACCCGCACGGCACCGACGTCGACCCCGAGGCGCACCCCGCGGCTGAAGGTCGGGGAGTCGTCCGTCATCAGGCGACCACGCTCCGTACGTCGGCGACAATTCCGTCGAGCGCCGCGGGCACCGCCGCGGTCTCGGTACCGCCACCCTGGGCGACGTCGTCCTTGCCCCCGCCGCCACCGCCGAGGCGCCCGGCGGCGCCGCGGACGAGCTGGCCGGCGCGCAGGCCGAGGTCCCGGGCCCCCGCGTTGGTCGCGACGACGACGGACGGGCGGCCGTTGCTCGTGCCGGCGACCGCGACGACGGCGGGACGCGCGTCCCCGAGCCGCCCGCGCACGTCGAGCGCGAGGGTGCGCAGGTCGTCGCCCGCGACCTCCCCGGCGTCGTGCACGACGACGAGGGTGCCGGCGACGTCCTGAGCGGAGTCGGCGACCTGCCGGGCGCCGGCGAGGAGCTGCTGGCGACGCAGCGTCGCGAGCTCCTTCTCGGCGGCCTTGAGCCGGCTCATGAGGCTGGAGACCCGCTCGGGCAGCTCCTCCGGACGCCCGCCGAGCATGCTCGTCACCTGACCGACGAGGACGTGCTCCTTGGCCTGGAAGCCGTAGGCGCCGGCGCCGACGAGGGCGTCGACGCGGCGCACGCCCGAGCCGATGGAGGACTCACCGAGCAGGGTGACCCGCCCGATGTGGCCGGTGGAGGGCACGTGGGTGCCCGCGCACAGCTCCTTGGACCAGTCCCCGCCGATCGACACGACACGCACCCTCGAGCCGTACTTCTGGCCGAAGAGCGCCATCGCGCCGGAGGCGAGGGCGTCGTCGATGTCCATGACCTCGTCGCTGACGTCGAGGTTCTCCAGGAGCTGGCCGTTGACCCGCTCCTCGATCTCGCCGAGGACGCTGGCCGGGACCTGCGAGCCGTGGCGGAAGTCGAAGCGCAGCCGCGAGGGCGCGTTCTCCGAGCCGGCCTGCGTCGCCTGGTCGCCGAGGGACTCGTGCAGCGCCTTGTGGACCATGTGGGTGGCGCTGTGCGCCTGGGCGATCGCCTTGCGGCGGGTGACGTCGATCATCGCCACGCCGTTCTCGTCGAGGGTCACGGTGCCCTCGGTGAGCCGGCCGCGGTGCACGACCAGGCCCTTGACCGGCGCCTGGACGTCGTCGACCGCGACGATGCCCCCGCCCTGGAGGCTGATCGAGCCGTGGTCGGCGAGCTGGCCACCGGCCTCGGCGTAGAACGGCGTGCGGTCCAGGACGACCTCGACGTCGGCAGGAGCGGTCGCCGCCGGGACGGCCCTGCCGTCGACGAGCAGCCCGACGACGCGCGCCTCGCTGGTGAGGTCGGTGTAGCCGAGGAAGAGGGTGTCCCCGCCCAGGCGGGTCTGCAGCTCGCGGTACTGCGCCGGGTCGACGTGCCCGGCCTTCTTGGCGAGGGCGTCGGCGCGGGCGCGCTCGCGCTGCTCGGCCATGAGCTCGCGGAAGCCCTGCTCGTCCACGCTCACGCCCTGCTCGGCGGCCATCTCGAGGGTGAGGTCGATCGGGAAGCCGTAGGTGTCGTGGAGCGCGAACGCGTCGGCGCCGCCGAGCCGGGGACGGCCGTCCGCGGCCGCCTTCGCCTTGCTCACGGCGGTGTCGAGGATCGTCGTGCCGGCGACGAGGGTGCGGCGGAAGGCCTCCTCCTCGCCGTAGGCGACCTCGCTGATGCTCGCGAAGCGCTGCTCGAGCTCGGGGTAGGACGCCGCCATCGCGTCCTTGGCGACGGGCAGCAGGTGCGGCAGCGCCGGCTCGTCGACGCCGAGGAGGCGCACCGAGCGCACGGCGCGGCGGATGAGGCGGCGCAGCACGTAGCCGCGGCCGTCGTTGCCCGGGCGCACGCCGTCGCCGATGAGCATGAGGGAGGAGCGGACGTGGTCGGCCACGACCCGCATCCGCACGTCGTCCTCGACGTCCGCGCCGTAGCGGCGGCTGGTGAGCTCCTGGGTGCGCTCGATGAGGGGGAAGACCTCATCGATCTCGTACATGTTGCTCTTGCCCTGGAGCAGGTAGGCGATGCGCTCCAGGCCCGCGCCGGTGTCGATGCTCTTGTGCTCGAGCTCGCGGATGAGCGGGTAGTCCTTGCCGGTGCCCTCACCGCGGAGGAACTGGTCGAAGACGAGGTTCCAGATCTCCAGGTAGCGGTCGCCACCGGGGTCGACGGTCCCGCCGACGGCCTCCGGGCCGAACTCCGGGCCACGGTCGTAGTGGAACTCGGCGCACGGGCCGGCCGGGCCGGGGCGTCCGGTGTCCCAGAAGTTCTCCTCGCGCGGCAGGCGCACGATGTGCCGCGGGTCCACGCCCACCCGGGTGAGCGCGTCGAGCGCCTCGGCGTCCTCGTCCCAGATCGTCACCCACAGGCGGTCGCCCTCGAGACCGTAGCCACCCTCGGCCTGCGACGTCGTCAGCAGGTCCCAGGCGTAGTTGATGGCCCCTTCCTTGAAGTAGTCACCGAAGGAGAAGTTGCCGTTCATCTGGAAGAACGTGCCGTGACGCGTCGTCCGGCCGACGTTCTCGATGTCGTTGGTGCGCAGGCACTTCTGCACCGACGCCACCCGCGGCCACGGCGCCTCCTGGGTCCCCACGATGTAGGGGATGAAGGGGACCATCCCGGCGATCGTGAAGAGGATCGACGGGTCGGGGGACACGAGCGGGACGCTCGGTGCGATCTCGTGGTCGTGCTTGGCGAAGTAGTCGAGCCAGCGGGATCGGATCTCGGCGGTGCGCATGGAACCTCAGGTGCGTGGGAAGTGGCGGAGGGTGGGGTCAGCGGGACTCGGCGACGCGGTGGCGCGCGGCGTCGACGACGACGTCGTCCGGCAGCAGCCGCTCGCGCAGCTCGGACTCCCGGACGGCGTAGTCCTCGCGGAAGGCGGCGACACGCCGGCGCACGCCGTCGACGGCCGACTCGACGGTGGCGGACAGGCCGCGCCGGGCCGCGGGGGCGGCGAGGACGAGCACGACGAGCACCGTCGTGCCGACGACGAGGCTGCGACGCATCATGCGCCTCGCCGGAAGAACCGCCGCACGGCGTAGGAGAACGCCGAGACCTTGATGAGCGGTCCGCCGACCGTCGCGGAGACGAGCGTGGTGAGCGCCGAGACGTTCTGCGAGACCTCGGTGGCGGCGGTCGTGACGGCGTCGACCTTGACGATCTGGGCGTTGCCGGCCCTGATCGTGGCGGCGGCCTCGTCGACCACGGGCAGCGCGTGCGCGGTGATCTCGCGCACCGAGTCCGTCGCGGCGTCGAGCACCGCGCCGACCTTGAGCAGCGGAACGGCGAGGAAGGCCACGAGCAAGAGGAAGGCGACGGCTGCCACGATCCCGGCGATGTCGCCGATGTTCATCTGCAAGCTCCTTGGAGGGACGGGTCGGGGTGCGCTGCCCGGAAGGCTACCGGCAAATGCCCGCGCCCCGGGACCGGCGTGGCCGGTGCCCGGGGCGCAAGCAAGAGAGCTCGGTCAGCGCGAGTAGTACTCGACGACGAGCTGGACGTCACAGGTCACGGGGACCTCGGCGCGCTTCGGGCGACGGACGAGCTCGGCGCGCAGCTTCTCCAGCTGCACCTCGAGGTAGCCCGGGACGTCCGGCAGGACGTCGCGGTGGGCGCCGGCGGCGGCGATCTGGAACGGGGTCATGGTCTGGCTCTTCGGCTTGACCTGGATGACCTGACCCGGCTTCACGCGGAAGGAGGGGCGGTCGACGAGCTTGCCGTCGACGAGGATGTGACGGTGCACCACGGCCTGACGGGCCTGGGCGATCGTGCGGGCGAACCCGGAGCGCAGGACGAGAGCGTCCAGACGCATCTCGAGCAGCTCGACCAGCGACTCACCGGTCAGGCCGGACTCCTTGCGGGCCTCCTCGAAGACGCGCGTCATCTGCGCCTCGCGCAGACCGTACTGCGCGCGCAGACGCTGCTTCTCCTTGAGGCGGACGGCGTAGTCGGACTCGGTGCGGCGACGGGCGCGGCCGTGCTCACCGGGGCCGTACGGGCGCTTCTCGAAGTGCTTGACCGCCTTGGGGGTCAGCGCGATGCCGAGGGCGCGGGACAGGCGCACCTGGCGGCGCGACCGAGCCTGGTTGTTCTTGCTCACTGTGTGTGACTTCCTGTCGTTGTGACGTCACGCGAACGGGCGGGGACGCCCGGCGCGCGGGGCCGACCATGACGGCTATGACCCCAGGTGGCTGCCCGAAGGCAACCGAAGCAGTCTAACAGCCGCCCCAGGCCCACCTTGGCGCCGCCCCTGTGACCCCCACCTCCCACTCCCCTGCTCCCCTGCCCCCCGCCCCGCCCTCCCCCGCGAGAGCCGACTTGTGCACGACAGCCGACTTGTGCGCGACAGCCGAGTTCCGCGCGAGAGCCGACTTGTGCGCGAGAGCCGAGTTCCGCGCGAGAGCCGACTTGTGCGCGAGAGCCGAGTTCCGCGCGAGAGCCGACTTGAGCGCGACAGCCGACTTCCGCGCGAAAGCCGACTTCCGCACGACAGCCGACCTCCGCGCGAGAGCCGACTTCCGCAGGGACGCTCAGCTCTTGCCGTCGAGGATCTCGCGGATCCGCTCGAGCCGCGGAGCGATCTCCCGCTCGAGGCCGCGCTGTCGCGGCTCGTAGTAGCGACGTCCGGCCAGCTCGTCGGGCAGGTACTGCTGGGTCGCGATCGCGTGCGGCACGTCGTGGGCGTAGACGTAGTCCTTGCCGTGCCCCAGGTCCTTCGCACCGGAGTAGTGCGAGTCGCGCAGGTGCGCCGGCACCGGCCCGGCCTTGCCCGCCCGCACGTCGGCGATCGCCTCGTTGATCGCGAGGTAGGCGGCGTTGGACTTCGGCGCCGTCGCGACGTGGACCACAGCCTGGGCGAGGATGAGGCGCGCCTCCGGCATCCCGATGAAGGCGACCGCCTGGGCTGCGGCGACAGCGGTGTGCAGCGCCGTCGGGTCGGCCATCCCCACCTCCTCGGAGGCGGCGATGACGATACGGCGCGCGATGAAGCGCGGGTCCTCCCCCGCGACGACCATGCGCGCGAGGTAGTGGAGTGCGGCGTCGACGTCGGACCCGCGCATCGACTTGATGAACGCGCTGGTGACGTCGTAGTGCTGGTCGCCCGCACGGTCGTAGCGCACGGCCGCGACGTCGATCGCGCGCTCCATGGTCTCCAGGTCGATCCGCTCCTGGTCGGCGGCGCGGGCCGCACCCGCCGCGGCCTCGAGGATCGTCAACGCCTTGCGCGCGTCGGCGCCGGCGAGACGCACGAGGTGGTCCGCGGCGTCGTCGTCGAGCTCGAACCGTCCGCCCAGGCCACGCTCGTCGGCGAGAGCGCGGGCGACGAGCGCGCGCACGTCCTTCTCCTCGAGCGGGCGGAGGGTGAGCAGGAGGGAGCGCGACAGGAGCGGTGAGATGACGGAGAAGCTCGGGTTCTCGGTGGTCGCGGCGACGAGCGTCACCCAGCCGTTCTCCACCGAGGGCAGGAGGGCGTCCTGCTGCGTCTTGGAGAACCGGTGGACCTCGTCGATGAACAGGACCGTCTCCCCGCCGGTCGACACGAGGCGACGACGGGCGTCCTCGACCACCTGCCGCACGTCCTTGACGCCTGCGGTGACCGCGGAGAGCTCGACGAAGCGACGGCCGGAGGCGTGGGCGACGAGGTAGGCGAGCGTCGTCTTACCGGTGCCGGGCGGGCCCCAGAGGATGACGGACGACGCGCCGATCCGCGCGTCGGGGCGCGGTTCGACGAGGCGGCGCAGCGGTGCGCCCTGCTCGAGCAGGTGGTCCTGGCCGACGACCTCGGCGAGGGAGGCAGGGCGCATCCGCACGGCGAGCGGGGCGTCGGGCCGGGCAGCCGGGGTGCCGGCGTCGTCGGCGCCCACGGAGTCGAAGAGATCCACGGGGCGACTGTACGTCGCCGGACCGACGGGCCGAGGACCGGCGCTGCGCAGCCCGGCTCGTGCGGAAGTCGGCTCTCGCGCGGAACTCGGCTCTCGCGCGGAAGTCGGCTCTCGCGCGGAGGAGAGGGTGGGCGGGAGGGAGGGCGGGTCAGATGCGGGCGCCGCGGGCCCGGGTGCGGACCCGGCGCTCCCAGCGGTCCATCTCCGAGCGCAGCGGCGAGGCGCAGAACTCCCCGAGCGTGACGCCCGCGGCCAGCGCCAGGCCCACCGACAGGGCGCGGATGGCGAGCTGACCACCGTTGATGAGGTCGCCGGACTCGATGAAGGAGAACATCGCGGCGTAGATCGACAGGCCCGGGAGCATCGGGGTGACGCCGCACACGGACACGACGAAGGAGGGCAGCCGCCCGCGGTCCCCGATGACCCCGCCGATGAGGCCGACGACGAGGGCGGCGAAGAACGCCGCGCCGGCCGGCCCGAGCCACAGCGTGTCGACGAGGTAGTAGGTGCCCGTGGCCACGGCACCGACGAGCGAGATGAGCCACACGTTGCGGGCCTGGGTGTAGGAGGCGACCGCCCAGGAGCCCGCGATGACCGCGCCGCACAGGACCTGGACGAAGGCGGGCGGCGAGGACCCGAAGACGTCGCCGATGACGAGCGGGACGCCCAGCCGCTGGCCCATGTCGAGCACGAACCCGATGCCGATGACCAGGCCCGTCGTGTAGAGCGCCACCTCGAAGGTCTTCGCAGCAGCGGTGAGCGGGAAGCCCGAGATCGCGTCCTCCGCCGCTCCGACGAGCTGCAGTCCCGCGAGCAGCACGACGATCCCGGAGGCGACGACGAGCGAGGGTGGGAGCAGCGAGCGGTCCCAGCCGAACAGGTCCTGGCCCCACAGCAGCACGAGCGCGACGAGCGTCGCGATACCGGCGCCCGCCGCCTGCTGGAAGATGTACGGCAGTCCCCACCGGCGCAGGACCCGCAGCACACGGTCGATGATCACGGTGGTGAGCGCCGCGACGAGCGCGACCTGCCACCCGCCGCCGAGCAGGAAGGCGACGCCGCCGGCCATCGCACCCAGCGCCCCGGTGACGATCCAGCGCCGGTAGGGGTGCGGGGCGCGCAGGACCCGCTCGAGGCGGGCGTGGGCGTCCTCGAGGGGCAGCCTGCCCGCCGCGCTGTCCTCCACGAGGAGGAACAGCTCGGTGAGGCGGCTGTAGTCCGACGTGCGCACGCTGATGACGCGGAGCTTGGTGATGGGGTCGTCGTCACGGTCGATCGACGCGGAGATCGAGATGAACGTGATGTCGACGTGGCAGTTCGTCACGCCGTAGGCCGCGGCGAGGCGGAGCAGGGCGGCGGTGACGTCGGCCACGGGCGCCCCGGTGGCGATCATCGCCTCACCCACGCGCAGCACGAGGTCGAGGACCGAGCGCTCGGTCTCGGCGGCGAGCTGCGACTCCCGGCGGGGGGTGGAGAACGCGAGGGTGGGCGGCCCGCTGGCCGCGACCACCCGGCGCGCGCGCTCGCGCAGGATGGACTCCCGGCGGACGTGGCCGGCCGCGCGGACAGCGCCGCCCGGCACGGTGCTCTCGGGGTCGGGTGTCTGGGCCACGACGACGACGCTACGTCACGCCCGCGCACGAGTGCGAGGCGCACACGAGCCGCCGGAGCGTGGTGAGAGACTGAGTGACGTGTTCGATGCACTCGCCCGCGGCGTCATCCGGCGCCCTCGGACCACCATCGCCGTCTGGGCCGTGGTCGTCGTGTCCTGCCTCACCCTGGCCCTCGGAGTGTTCGGGCAGAGCCTGTTCGCCCAGCTGCACTCCGGTGAACCGCGCGTGCCCGGCGCAGAGAGCCAGGTGGGCCGCGACCTGCTCGCCGGCTCCGAGGAGGCGGGCCAGGAGGTCAACCTCCTCGTCCGCGGGACCGACCTCACCGACGAGGACGTCGTCGCCGGCATCGCCTCCGCCCTCATCCCCATCCGGCAGGACGTCGAAGATCTCGAGGGCGTCTCGGGCGTCGTCGACCCGTTCCTCGCCCCGGAGGGTCCCTCCGACCCGCTCGTCGCCTCGCTCGTCTCCGCTGACAGCGACGGCTTCCTCCTCAGCGCCGAGCTCGAGCCCGGCCTGGCGGACCCCGACGCCGCCCGCGCCGCCGTCGAGGAGCGCCTCGCCGAGATCCCCGCGGAGCTCACCGACGTCGCCCCCGACGCCGACGGCATCGTCTCGAGCGTCGACCTCATCGTCTCCGCCGTCACCGACCAGGTCGAGCGCGACCTCGCCCGCGGCGAGGCGATCGCGCTGCCGCTGTCGCTGCTCGTCATGGTCCTCGTCTTCGGCGGCTTCCTCGCCGCCGGGATCCCGATCATCGGCGCGCTCGCCTCGATCGCCGGCGGCCTCGGCGCGCTGCTCGGCTTCGCGCAGGTCATCGAGCTCGACGCCGTCGTCGTCAACGTCGTCACCGTGCTCGGGCTGGGCCTGTCGATCGACTACGGCCTGCTCATCGTCTCGCGCTACCGCGAGGAGGCCGCGGACGTCGCGACGTCGACGGCGAGCCAGGGCCTGCCGCTGCGCCGACGCCGCCGCCGCGCGCACAGCCGGGCAGTGGTCGAGGAGGCCGTGCGCCGCACGGTGAGGACTGCGGGCCGCACCGTGACGTTCTCCGCGGTGACGATCGCCATCGCGATCAGCGCCCTCATGGTCTTCACCCCGGACATCCTGCGCTCCCTGGGCGCCGCCGGCGTCTCGGTCGTCCTCATCGCCCTCGCGACGGCCCTCACGCTCGTCCCCGCCCTGCTCGTCCTGCTCGGCCGACGGCTCCAGAAGCCCTCGTTCCTCTCCCGTGTGCCGGGGCTCAACCGCGCGGTCTCGCACCTCGGTGACATCGCGCCCGAGGAGGGGGCGTTCTCCCGCCTGGCCCGTGGCGTGCACCGCCACCCGTGGCTCGTCATCATCGGCGTCGTCGCCATCCTCGGGGTGCTCGCCTCCCCCGTGCGCGGGCTGGAGCTGCGCAACTCCGGGACCGACCTGCTCCCGGCGAGCTCGGACCAGCGCGAGTTCATCGCCGTCGTCGGGGAGGACTACCCGGCCGCGGCGTCGCCGGCCGTCTACGTCGTCACCGACGCCGACGCCGACGCCGAGTCCGCGCAGGAGTGGACCGCGGACCTCGCAGAGATCGACGGCGTCGCCGAGGTGACCGACGCGACCCCCGCGGACTCCGGGGAGCACGCCGTCATCGGCGTCTACCTCCAGGACGACGACCCGGGCGGCGCCGCCGCGACCGACGTCGTCGAGGCGATCCGCGCCCTCGACCCCGGCTTCGAGACGTGGGTGGTGGGCCAGGCCGCCAACCAGCTCGACTTCACCGCGGCGATCACCGACCGCCTGCCGATCGCGGCGGGCCTCGTCATCCTCACGATCTTCGTCCTGCTCTTCCTCATGACCGGCTCGGTGCTCATCCCGGTCAAGGCGATCCTCGTCAACATCCTCGGCCTGGGCGCGGCGCTGGGGGTGACGACCTGGGTCTTCCAGGAGGGGCACCTCACCGGCCTGCTCGACTTCGCCCCGATCGGCGGGCTGGAGAGCTACGTCGTCGCTGTCGTCGTGGCCTTCGGGTTCGGGCTGGCGATGGACTACGAGGTGTTCCTCCTCGCCCGGATCAAGGAGTACTGGGACGCGGGGTACCCCAACGACACCGCCGTCGAGCACGGCCTGCAGCGCTCGGGACGGATCATCACCTCCGCGGCGCTCATCATCACGCTCGTCTTCCTCGGGTTCGTCGCCGGTGAGCTCATGG
The DNA here is from genome assembly GCF_006151955.1 of Georgenia sp. 311. Lineage (NCBI taxonomy): Bacteria > Bacillati > Actinomycetota > Actinomycetes > Allobogoriellales > Allobogoriellaceae > Georgenia > Georgenia sp. 311. The sequence goes on from NZ_VDFS01000048.1 coordinate 66,519, forward strand.
TGATCAAGCAGGTCGGGTTCGCCCTCGCGGTCACCGTGGCCATCGACGCGACGCTCGTCCGGATGCTCCTCGTCCCCGCGACGATGACCGTCCTGGGCAAGTGGAACTGGTGGGCCCCCGGCCCGCTGCGCCGGCTGCACGAGCGGATCGGCATCACCCACTGAGACCTCGACAGCAGTAAAGCCGAGGGCCTTGATCCGTTCGGATCAAGGCCCTCGGCTTCTGGTCTGCGTCGCTCAGCCCGTCGGGACGACGTTCTCGATCTCCTGCCCGACGGCGTAGCCCAGGCGCGTGTAGATGCGCCGGGCGGCGTCGTTGTCGGCCCAGATGCCGTAGTGGACGAGCGGGTGGTCGGCCAGCGCCCACCGGGTGACCGCGGCCATCATCGCGCTGCCCACGCCGCGGCGGCGCCACGAGACGTCGGTGCCGAGGCCGGACAGGTGCACGGGCGACCCGGCCGGTGCGTTGACCGCGACGACGCCGCGCAGGACGCCGTCGTCGTCCCGGTAGCCCCACCACACGAGGTCGGGGTCTGCGGGGTCCGCGCTCGTGTCCGGGTTGGCCCGCGACAGGCACGCCCGGACCTCCTCGGCGGCGTCCGGCCCGGTCACCGGGCCGACCCGCTCCTCCCCCGCCTGCACCGGCGGCACGGTGCGGGTCCACATCCAGTCCCAGCCGGGACCGACGTCGAGGCCGAGGGCCGCGCCCGCGTCAGGGTCGACCAGCCGCCACGTCCCGCGGGTGAGCAGTCCGAAGTCCACCGGGCCGACGCCGTCGGACGCCGCCTGCGCGACGGCGCGGGCGAGCGGCTCGGGCGCGCCCGCCCCGACGAGCTGGCGCCGGGCCCCGCCCCCACGCAGCGGCCGCACGAGGAGCAGGTGGGCGCCCTCGGCGTCCCAGGCCTGCTCCTCGTGCCAGCGGTCCGCGTTGGCGCGCAGGAAGAACGGTCGCTCCACCTCAGGGAGCCGCCGGCGCGTCGCCGGACTTCGCCTTGGGCTTGGCGTCGACCCCGGCCTCACGCCGCTGCTCGGGCGTGATCGGCGCGGGCGCCTGGGTCAGCGGGTCGTAGCCGCCGCCCGACTTCGGGAAGGCGATGACCTCACGGATGGACTCCGCGCGGGTGAGCAGCGCGACGATCCGGTCCCACCCGAAGGCGATGCCGCCGTGCGGGGGCGCACCGTAGGCGAAGGCGTCGAGCAGGAAGCCGAACTTCTCCCGGGCCTCCTCCTCACCGATGCCCATGACGGCGAAGACCCGCTCCTGGACGTCGCGGCGGTGGATACGGATCGAGCCGCCACCGATCTCGTTGCCGTTGCACACGATGTCGTAGGCGTAGGCCAGGGCGTTGCCCGGGTCCTCCTCGAAGCGGTCGATCCACTCCGGGGTCGGGGAGGTGAACGCGTGGTGGACGGCGGTCCAGGAGCCGGAGCCGACCGCGACGTCGTCGTCCTCGCCCGTGGGCTTGAACAGCGGCGCGTCGACGACCCAGACGAAGGACCACTCGTCCTCGTCGATGAGGCCGGTGCGGCGACCGATCTCGAGGCGGGCGGCGCCGAGCAGGGCGCGTGCCTCGGACTGCTTGCCGGCGGCGAAGAAGATCGCGTCGCCGGGCTGGGCGCCGGTCGCGGCCGCGAGGCCCGCGCGCTCCTCCTCGGTGATGTTCTTGGCGACCGGCCCGCCGAGCGTGCCGTCCTCCGCGACCGTGACGTAGGCCAGGCCCTTGGCGCCACGCTGCTTGGCCCACTCCTGCCACGCGTCGAACTGGCGGCGGGGCTGGCTCGCGCCACCGGGCATGACGACGGCGCCGACGTAGGGAGCCTGGAACACGCGGAACGGGGTCGCGGCGAAGTACTCGGTGAGCTCGGTGAGCTCGAGCCCGAAGCGCAGGTCCGGCTTGTCGGTGCCGTAGCGGGCCATCGCGTCGGCGAAGGTCATCCGCGGGATCGGGGTGGTGATCTCGTGGCCGATGAGGCGCCACAGCTCGACGAGCACCTGCTCGGCGACGGCGAGGACGTCCTCCTGGTCCACGAAGCTCATCTCGACGTCCAGCTGGGTGAACTCCGGCTGCCGGTCGGCGCGGAAGTCCTCGTCGCGGTAGCAGCGGGCGATCTGGTAGTACCGCTCCATCCCGGCGACCATGAGCAGCTGCTTGAACAGCTGCGGGGACTGCGGCAGCGCGTACCAGGCGCCGGGCGACAGGCGCGCGGGCACGAGGAAGTCGCGGGCGCCCTCGGGGGTGGAGCGGGTGAGCGTGGGCGTCTCGATCTCGACGAAGCTCTGCGCGTCGAGCACGCGGCGCGCGGCCTGGTTGGCCTTGGCGCGCAGCCGCAGCGCGTGCGCGGGCTCCTTGCGGCGCAGGTCGAGATAGCGGTAGCGCAGCCGCGCCTCCTCCCCCACCTGGCCGGAGTCCTCGGCGTGCTCGGAGACCTGGAAGGGCAGTGGCGCCGCGGAGTTGAGGACGACGACGTCGCTGGCGATGACCTCGACCTCACCGGTGGCGAGGTTGGGGTTCGCGTTGCCCTCGGGCCGCTGGGCGACCTCGCCGGTCACCTGGATGACGTACTCCGAGCGCAGCTCGTGGGCGACGGCCTCGTCACGGATGACGACCTGGGCGATGCCCGACGCGTCACGCAGGTCGATGAAGGCCACGCCGCCGTGGTCGCGGCGGCGATCGACCCATCCGGCGAGGGTGACGGTGCTGGAGATGTCGGTGGAGCGCAGCGAGCCTGCGTCGCGGGTGCGGAGCACGGGGAACCTTTCCATTGGTCGGGCGCACCGCTAGACGGGCGGGCGCAGGGCAATCCTAGGCCGCCCGACCGTGTCCGGAGGAGGTCGGCACATCCGGGCGCGGCAGATGTCGACCCGGCCGCCCCGGAGGAGCGATGATCCGGGTATGACCGGTCCGTCCGCAGCGCAGCGCCGCACGACGGCCCCACCGGACCTCGTCCGGCTCCTCCTCGTCGCCTCCGTGTCGCTCATCACCCTCGTCGCCTTCGAGGCCCTCGCCGCCAGCGCGGCCCTGCCCGAGGTGAGCGCCGAGCTCGACGGGCTGCGCCTCTACCCCGTGGCCGCCGGCGCCCCGCTCGCCGCCCAGCTCGTCGCGACGGCGGTGGCAGGCGCCTGGGCGGACGCCCGCGGGCCTCGTCCGGTGCTGCTCCTCGGGCTCGCCGTCTTCCCGCTCGGGCTCGTGCTCGCGGGAACCGCCCCGACGATGGAGGTCCTCGCCCTCGGGCGCGCCGTCCAGGGACTGGGCGGCGGGCTGCTCATCGTGCCGCTGTACGTCCTCGTCGGAGCGATCGTGCCGGCGGCACGACAGCCGTCCTTCTTCGCCTGGTTCTCCGCCGCGTGGGTGCTGCCCGCGCTCGGCGGCCCGGCGGTAACCGGACTCGTCGTCGAGCATGCCTCCTGGCGCTGGGTCTTCCTCGGTGCCGCCGCGCTCATGGTGCTCGTGTCCCTCGCGTTCCTGCCCCTCCTGCGGCACGTGCCCGGCAGGTCCGCGGCACCCGGCGGGCCGGTGCGTTCCCTCGCCCTCTCCGCGACCGGTGCGGGTGCCGCCGTCGCGCTCCTCCAGGTGGCGGGCAGTGCGCAGGCCTCGTGGACCATCCCTGCGGTGGTCGGCGCCGTCGTCGTCCTCGCGGTCTGCCTGCCCCGGCTGCTGCCGCCCGGGACGGTACGGCTGGAGGCCGGTGTCCCGGCCGCCGTCGCCTGCCGGGCGCTGCTCAACGCCGCGTTCATGACGACGCAGACGTTCGTGCCGCTCCTGCTCGTACGGGAGCGCGGCTGGTCGGTGGCCGAGGCCGGGTTCGTCCTCGCCGCCGCCTCGGTGACGTGGGCGGGCGGCGCCTTCGTCCAGGGCCGCGTGGGCTCCGAGCGCGGGCGCCGGGTCCTCACCTGGCTCGGGCCGCTCCTCCTCGCCGCCGGAACGCTGATCACCGCCGGTGCCGCGCTGCCCGGCGCGAGCCCATGGCTGACCGTGCCCGGTGCGGCGGTCGCGGGGATCGGGATCGGCATGGTCTACCCGGCGCTCACCGTCCTCGCGCTCACCCGCACGCCCGCGGCGCAGCACGGCGAGGTCAGCGCCGCGCTCCAGGTGTCCGACTCCCTCGGCGCTGCCCTCGGCCTCGCCGCCTCCGGCGCGCTCGTCCTCGCGCTCATCGACACGGGCGGGACCCTGGCCTACCTCGCCGGCCTCCTGCTCGCGACCGCCGTCGCCCTGCTCGCCGTCCTCGCCGGGGCCCGCGCCACCACCCCCTCCCCCCGCCGCGACAGCGGACTCTGACGCGACAGCGGACCTCCTCGCGACAGCCGACTTGTGCCCGGTGTGCGGGACGTCACCGGCCGCCGCGCCGGACACGGGGCCCCACTACCCGTAGAGTGGGGATCTCCTGGAGTGTGTTCGTTCCGCCCAGGCCCCATGCGGAAGTAGCGCTCGGCGGGGCCCATCGCGGAGGGTGCGTCGCCCACCTGGCGCCGCGTAGCCCCACTCCGCTACCGATGGGTTCTTCCGTCTTGACTGCTGTTCTCACCGACCTTGCCCCCGCACGCCCGGAGACCGGTTTCGCCGGCCTCGGCCTGCCCGACGACCTGCTCTCCGCCGTCGTCGACCTGGGCTTCACCACCCCCACCGACATCCAGATCGAGGCGATCCCGCTGCTGCTCGCGGGCCGCGACGTCGTCGGCGTCGCCCAGACCGGCACCGGCAAGACGGCGGCCTTCGGCCTGCCGCTGCTCGCCGCCGTCGACCCGCGCGTCCGACAGGTCCAGGCGCTCGTCCTCGCCCCCACCCGTGAGCTCGCGATGCAGGTGAGCGACGCGATCGCGTCGTTCGCCTCGCACCTGCGCGGCCTCACCGTGCTGCCGATCTACGGCGGCTCGAGCTTCGTGCCCCAGCTGCGCGGCCTCCGCGACGGCGCACAGGTCGTCGTCGGCACGCCCGGTCGCGTCATGGACCTCATGGAGAAGGGCAGCCTCGACCTCTCCGGCGTCCGCTTCCTCGTCCTGGACGAGGCCGACGAGATGCTCCGCATGGGCTTCGCCGAGGACGTCGAGCAGATCGCCGCCCGCGTGCCGGCCAGCCGCCGCACCGCGCTGTTCTCCGCGACGATGCCCGCCGCGATCAAGAAGGTCGCCGCCACCCACCTCAACGACCCGGTGCGCGTCAGCGTGACCCCCGCGTCCTCGACGGTGAGCAACATCGACCAGACCTTCGCCGTCGTGCCCTTCCGGCACAAGGTCGGTGCGCTGTCCCGCGTGCTCGCGATCAGCGACGCCGATGCCGCCATCATCTTCGTGCGGACCAAGTCCGCCGCCGACGAGGTCGCCATCGAGCTCGCCGGCCGCGGCATCCAGGCCGCCGCCATCTCCGGCGACGTCGCCCAGCGCGACCGTGAGCGCCTCATCGACCGTCTCCGCTCCGGCACCCTCGACGTCCTCGTCGCCACCGACGTCGCCGCCCGCGGGCTCGACGTCGAGCGCATCGGCCTCGTCGTCAACTTCGACGTGCCGCGCGAGACCGAGACCTACGTGCACCGCATCGGTCGTACCGGCCGCGCCGGCCGCAGCGGCCGCGCCCTGACGTTCCTCACCCCGCGCGAGCGGGGCCGCCTCAGCCAGATCGAGCGCGCCACCGGCAGCCGTCTGCGCGAGATCGACATCCCCACCCCGGCGGACGTCTCGGCCCACCGCGCCTCCTCCATGCTGTCCAAGGTCGACGAGCGGCTCGCCGCCGGGCGCCTGGACCTCTACCGCGAGATCCTCGACGGCTCGGACCACGACCTGCGTGAGATGGCCGCCGCCCTCCTCGCGATCGCCGTCGGCGACGAGGGTCCCGCGCCCCGCATCGTCGACCGTTTCGACGACGAGGGTCCCCGCCGTCGTCGCGAGGAGAACTACGACGACTCCGGCGAGTTCGTCGGCGCCAAGTTCGAGGAGGGGCGTGACCACGAGCGCCTCGCGCCCCGCGGCCGCGCCGGCACCCGCCCCCGTCACCGCGACGCCTCTGGTTCCGGCACCCGGTACCGCGTCGAGGTCGGCCACCGCGACGGCGTCCAGCCGGGCGCGATCGTCGGTGCGATCACCGGCGAGGGCGGCCTTCGCGGCCAGGACCTCGGCAAGATCGACATCTTCCCGAGCTTCTCCCTCGTGGAGATCAGCCAGGAGCTGAGCCCGGAGACCAGCCGCAAGATCGGGGCCGCGCGCGTCGCCGGGCGTCCCCTGCGGATCCGTCCGGACATGGGCCCGCGCAAGCCCTCCGGACCGCGCCGCTGATCCCAGCAGCCGTTCGACAGCGGGTGAGCACCTCTTCGTGAGGTGCTCACCCGCTGTC
>NZ_VDFS01000048.1:73147-76670 GCF_006151955.1 Georgenia sp. 311
AAGTCGGCTCTCGTGCGGAAGTCGGCTCTCGCGAGAAAGTCCGCTGTCGCGCGGAAATCGGCTGTCGAGCGGAAGTCGGCTGTCGTGAGAAAGTCCGCTGTCGTGAGAAAGCCCGCTGTCGCGAGAAAGTCGGCTCTCGCGCAGTAGTCGGCTGTCGTACGGAAGTCGGCTGTCGCGGGAGGGGGACGCGGCGGGTCAGGTGGCGGCGAGCTCGAGGGCAGCGGTGAAGTCGCGGTAGCGGGTGAGGTCCTGGGCGAGCGGCTCGGCGACGACACGCTCGGCGGTCTGCCGGATGCCGCTCTGCAGTCGCGCGCCGGCCCGTCGGCCCGCGCGTCTGGCGCCGACCCGGGCGAGCACCCGGCCCACGACGGCGAGTCCCAGCCCGGCGACCAGCCCCCCGAGGAGCAGCGCGGTCGGCCACGGCAGCGGGCCCGCCATCGGTGTCGTCGGCTCGGGCAGCTGGAGGTAGCCGAGCACGGCCAGCGCGGCGAGCCACCCCGCGCCGGCGAGCGCGGTGAGGAACAGGAGGTGGCCCAGGAGCCACCACACCCGCCACCACCGCGGGCGACGCTGGGCGCCGAGGTCCTCGCGGGCGATCGTCGCGTCGAGCGCGTCGACGAGCTCGGGCACCCGGTCCTCGGTCCGCTGGGTGACACGGGCGCGCCACGCGTCGGCCATCCCGGCGGTCGACGTCCACGCGAGGTCGTGCACGCCCGTGCGCACGCCCGCCTCCTGGGCAGGGGTCGCGGCGGGCAACGACGTCGCGCCGTCCGTGGGCCGCTCGAGGTGCAGCCGGCGTAGCGGGTCGGGTCGCAGGCGAGCGAGCCAGCGCAGCGGCGGCCAGCCGGTCTGCTGGACGGCGCGGCGCCGGTAGGACCGCTCGACGGCGGTGCGCACCTCGCCGGCGCCGGCGGCGGCCGCGCAGGCCGCCACGAGCGCGCCCACCTCCCGCGGCTCGTCCGCGACCTCGCCGGTCGGCAGCTGGTCGGCGGCGAGCTCCCGGGCGGCGGTGCGGACGTCGGCCTCGAGGCGCGCGCGAGCCGCGCGTCCCTCCTCGACGAGCCGGGCGAGCCGCTCGCGGAGCGCGGCCACGCCCTCACCGGTGCGGGCGGAGGTCGTGAGGATCTCGACGTCGCCCATCCCGTCCTGGCGCAGGATGCCGCGCAGATGGTCGAGCACGCCGGGCAGGTCCTCGGCGGCGAGCCGGTCGGCCTGGTTGAGGACGACGATGCTCACCGAGGCGTGCTCGCGCAGCGGGTGGAGGTACTCCTCGTGCACGACGGCGTCGGCGTACTTCTGCGGGTCGAGCACCCACACGAGGGCGTCCACCCGCTCGGCCAGCCGCGCCGCGACCCGGCGGTTCTCGCTGCGGGTGGAGTCGATGTCGGGCAGGTCGAGGAGCACGAGACCGGTGAGCCGGGGGTCGGCCGGGCGCACCCGCCGCTCGGGGACCTCGAGCCAGTCGAGCAGGCCGCCGGCGCCGGGAGCGTCCCAGACGGCGGCGAGCGGGCGGGTGGTCGTGGGGCGCCGGGCGTGGACGTCGGCGAGCGGCTCGCCGACGAGGGCGTTGAACAGGCTGGACTTGCCCGATCCGGTCGCGCCCAGCAACGCCGCGACGGTGACGCCGGGCGCCATGGCGGACCGCTCACCCGCGCGGCCGAGCACCCCGCGGGCCGGGTCGAGCCGCTCCGCGGGGACGACGCCGTCGGCGAGGTCGAGGGCGCGCCCGAGGGCCTCGGTGCGCTCCTCGAGCTCCGGCTGCCGCTGCCGACGCCTCACCGGCTACCTCCCGCGATCCGAACGGCCAACGCGGCCTGGCGCAGTCGCTCGCCCGCGTCGGGGTCCACCCCGAGGCGGGAGAGGCTGTCGAGCCACGGCCGGCGGTGGCGCTCGAGCAGCTCACCGACGCGCACCTCGAGGTCCTCCTGGGCGTGGCGGGCGAGCTCCCGCACCGCCTGGTCCCCGAACACCATCTCCAGCACCTTCTGGCCGACGACGGCGGTGCCGCCGGCGACGCCGATCTCGATCCCGGTGAGCCCGCCGGAGAACGCGAAGACGACGAGCATGAGCGAGACGCCCGAGGCGTTGACGCCGAGGGACAGCATCCGGGCGCGCACGCGGCGGTCCTCCCCCTCGGCGCGGACCCGCTCGAGCAGCGCGCGCTGCCAGTCACGCACCTGCGCGCCGACCTCCTCGGCGAGGGCCGGGCGCCCGGCTCCGGCGTCCCGCTCGGGCAGGTCGACCAGGGCGGTCGTGCCGCCGGGCAGGGACTGCCAGGCGCGGCGCGTCTCACGCTCCGCGCGCTCGACCTCGGACACGACGAGCGTGACGAGCCCGCTCTCGATGGCCTCCTCGACGCGTGCCTCGTGGCTCGGGCGGCCGCGGAGGAAGCCGGTGACGCGGTCGCGCAGGCGCCCGACGGCGGCCTCCACGCCGCGCAGCCACTCCCCCGTGCCGACGAACTCCTGCCACCGGGCGAGCACCTCCCCGCGCAGCAGCGTGCCGTCGTCGGTGGCGTCCATGACCGAGCGGAGCGCGGCGGCGTGGTGGTCGAGGGCGGCGCGCTCGAGGGCACCCGCGGCGGCGGCCTGTGCGTCGCCGGCGGTGGCGACGTCCTGCGTGCCGGTGAGGACCTCGGCGACCGCGCCGGAGAGGGTCTGCCGGGCGACCCCGGCCCGGGTGGTGGCGTCGGCGACGAGGCCGGTGAGCCAGGACCTGATGGGCGCGAGGTCGGCCTCGGGAAGCTCGGCGGCCACGCCGGGCGCGCGGGGTGGCTGCTCGGAGACGACGAAGAGGGGCGCGTGGGCGAGGTTCTCGGCCTGGAGCCGGTCGGAGAGGTCGGCGCGGATCTCCCCGGCGGTGCCGGGCGGGACGCGGTCGAGGATGACGGCGACGACGACGCGCCGGGCGGCGGCAGCGCGCAACAGCTCCCACGGGACGGCGTCGGCGTAGCGGGCGGCCGTCGTGACGAAGACCCAGAGGTCGGCCGCGGCGAGGAGCTGGCCGGCGAGCCGCCGGTTGGCCGCGACGACGGAGTCGATGTCAGGAGCGTCGAGGAGAGCGAGACCGCGGGGCACCGACGGCGCCGCGACGAGCCCGAGCTCGGTGACCTCGGCGTCCTCCTCCCGGGGCTCCTCCGGGCCGGCGTCGTGGACGCGGGCGAGGCCGGGCAGGACGCGGTCGTCGGTGAACCACGAGGCGTCGTCGGGGTGGTGGACGAGGACGGGGCGCCGGGTGGTGGGCCGGATCGCCGAGGCGCGCGAGACCTCCTGGCCGACGAGCGAGTTCACCAGGGTGGACTTCCCAGCGCCGGTGGAGCCGCCGACGACCGCGAGCAGCGGGGCGTCGAGCCGCTCCGCCCGGGGCAGGACGTAGTCGTCGAGCTGGTCGACTAGGCTGCGCAGCCGACGTCGCGCGTCGTCCGCCCCCGGCAGGTCGAGCGGCAGGGTGGTGCGCGCGAGCTGCTGCTCGAGGGCGCGCAGGGGCGCGACGACGTCGTCGCGCGGGGCGGCCGCAGGCTCGG
>NZ_VDFS01000048.1:76982-80444 GCF_006151955.1 Georgenia sp. 311
CGGGCGGGGCCCACGTGCCGGGGTCGGCGGAGACCTGGTCACCGGAGCGGATGTCCTTGACCTCGTGCCCGTCCGTGCCGGGGAACCATACGTAGGGGATGCCCAGCCGGTCCGCGTGGCGGATCTGCTTGCCGAACTTCGCAGCCGTCGGGGCGACGTCGGCCGGGATGCCGCGGGCGCGCAGGGCGGCGGCGACGTCGTCGCTGAGCTCGCGATCCTCCTCGGAGGTGACGGCGACGAGGACGGCCGTGGGCACCCCGCGGCTCGCCGCCGCGAGCCCGCCGCCGAGGATGCGTGCGACGAGGCGGGAGACGCCGATCGACAGGCCGACGCCGGGGTAGGTGCGCGCGCCGTCGGAGGCGAGGGAGTCGTAGCGCCCACCGGAGCAGATGGAGCCGAGGTCCTCGTGGCCCACGAGCGTCGTCTCGTAGACCGAGCCCGTGTAGTAGTCCAGGCCGCGGGCGATCGAGAGGTCCGCGACGACGGTGCCCGGCACCCGCCGGGACGCCGCCTCGACGAGCGCGACGAGCTCGCCCAGGCCCTCCTCGAGGAGGTCGTTGCTCACCCCGAGGGCGCGCACGCGGTCCGCGACGCTCGCGTCGTCGCCGGTGATGGCCGCGAGCTCGAGCGCCAGGCGGGCCTGCTCGGGGGTGGCGCCGGCGTCCTCGCGCAGGACCTCGGCGACGGCGTCGGGGCCGATCTTGGCGAGCTTGTCGATCGCGCGCAGGGCGCCGTCGACGTCGGTGAGCCCGATGCCCGTGTAGAAGCCCTCGGCGATCTTGCGGTTGTTGACGGCGATGCGCACCGGCGGGATGGGCAGCGCCGCCAGTGCCTCGGCCATGACGAGCGGGAGGTCGACCTCGTAGTGGAACGGCAGCGTCTCCGAGCCGACGACGTCGACGTCGGCCTGGATGAACTCCCGGAAGCGGCCCTCCTGGGGCCGCTCGCCGCGCCAGACCTTCTGGATCTGGTAGCGCTTGAACGGGAAGACGAGCTTGCCGGCGTGCTCGAGGACGTACCGCGCGAGGGGCACGGTGAGGTCGAAGTGGAGGCCGAGGCGCCGCTCCTGGGAGCCCTCCTCGTCCTGCAGGCGGCTCACCGCGTAGACCTCCTTGGAGGTCTCGCCCTTGCGCAGCAGCTCCTCGACGGGCTCGACAGCGCGGGTCTCGATGCCGGCGAAGCCGTGCAGCTCGAAGGTGCGGCGCAGGACGTCGAGGACGTGGGTCTCGACGACGCGCTCGGCGGGGAGCCACTCGGGGAACCCGGACAGGGGTGTCGGTCGTGCCATGGGGGCGATCCTAGTGTTCGGCGCGGCTCAGCCCTGTGCGAGGGCGAGGAAGGGGTTGGTGGCGAGCTCGTGGGCGGTCGTCGTCGCGGGGCCGTGGCCAGGGACGAGGAGCGCCTCCGGGGGCAGCTCGGTGCGCAGCTCGTGCAGCGTCTGTGCCATCCGACGGGGGTCCCCGCCGGGCAGGTCGGTGCGCCCGATCGAGCCGGCGAAGAGCACGTCACCGGTGAGCACGACAGGGCCCTGATGGCGGCCCACGCCCGCCTCGGCGAACGCCGGGCCGGTGATCTCGTCCACGCGGTCCAGACGCCACAGCGTGCTGCCGGGGGTGTGCCCGGGTGCGGGCAGCGCCTCGACGACGAGGCCGGGAGCGAGCTCGACCGGCCCGCCGGCCACCGGCCGTACGTCCGCCACGGGCTGCCACGGGCCGTCGACGAGCGCGGAGAACCCAGGCCCGAGCGGGCCGAGGTAGGCCGCCGGGTCCGCCAGCCGCTCCGCGTCTCCCGCGCCGACGAGGACCGGGACGTCGCCGGCGACGGCGGCACAGTCCCACACGTGGTCGGGGTGGGCGTGGGTGAGCAGGACGGCGACGACGTCGAGGTCACGGGAGGTCACGACGTCGCGCACGAGCGGGGCCGAGCCGCCCCCGGGGTCGACGACGACGGCGGGCCCGCCGTCGTGCGCGGCGAGGACGAGCGTGTTGGTCGCGAAGACCGGCGCCCGCAGCGCGTGGATGAGCATCCGGCCAGCCTAACGAGCGCTCCTGCATGCCCTCTCGGTGGGGCGCCCCGTTCCGCTGCGTGAGGACGGTCACGGCGGACGCCGCTTCCGCCTAGACTTGACGGCGTTCGTTCGTCACGGTGCCGCCAGCACCTCACCGGGAGGGTTCGTTGACCCGCAGCAGCAGCCAGGAACGCGCCTACCAGAAGCGTCGCCACGACAAGTTCGAGCAGCGCAGCAGGGAGAAGGCGGAGCGCCGTCGGCGCATCACCCTCGTCACCGCCGTCGTCGTGGGCCTCGCCGTCGTCGTCGCCGCGATCGTCCTCGTCGTGCTCAACCGGCCCGAGGAGCAGACCCCCGAGCCCGCGGCGACCGCGCCCACGCAGACGCAGGCCCCCGACCAGGCGGCGCCCCTGCCGACGACCAACCCCGAGCTGTACGACTCGGCACCGGACCCGGCCGAGGCCGAGGGCCGCGTGTGGTCGGTGACGCTCAGCACGAGCGCCGGGGACATCGGTCTGGAGATCGACGGCGAGCGGGCCCCGCAGGCCGCAGCGAACTTCCTGCGTCTCGCGCGTGACGGGTTCTACGACGGCACCGCCTGCCACCGGCTGCTCCCCAGCTCCCTGCTCCAGTGCGGCGACCCCACCGCCACCGGCACCGGCGGTCCCGGTTACAGCTTCGGCCCCATCGAGAACGCCCCGGCGGACGACGTCTACCCGGCGGGCACGCTCGCGATGGCGCGCCAGGGCAACAACGGCGAGTCCATGGGGAGCCAGTTCTTCATGGTCTTCGCCGACGTCCCACTTCCGTCGGACAGCGCCGGCGGTTACAGCGTCTTCGGTCGTGTGACCGAAGGGCTGGACATCCTCCAGCAGGTCGGCTCGGCGGGTACCGTCGAGGGCTCTGAGCAGCCGGCCCTTCCCGTCACCATCGAAGGAGTGACCATTGAGTGAGCAGCAGACCCCGCGCCCGGCGGCGGACGAGCCTACGGCAGCGGCGGTTGAGAGCGTCGCGGTGACGGAGACGGTGCCAGCACCTGCTGCCACGCAGGACGAGGCGGTCGAGCGCCCGGAGGGCGCGACCGACGCGACCGACGCCGCCGAGCAGACTGTCGAGCCCGTCGCCGAGGCCACTCCCGGCGAGCAGGCCGTCGCCGAGCCCGAGGCCGCTCCCGAGGCACCCGCGGAGGAGCCGGCCGTCGCCGAGCCGCCCGTCGCCGAGCCCGATGTCACCGAGCCCGCTGTCGCGGAACCCCCCGTCGCCGAGCCGACTGTCGCGGAACCCCCCGTCGCCGAGCCCGCTGTCGCGGAACCCCCCGTCACCGAGCCGACTGTCGCCGAGCCCGATGTCGCCGAGCCGGCTGTCGCGGAACCCCCCGTCACCGAGCCCGCCGTCGCCGAGCCGGCTGTCGCGGAACCCCCCGTCGCCGAGCCCGCCGTCGCCGAGGAGCCCGC
>NZ_VDFS01000049.1:0-20655 GCF_006151955.1 Georgenia sp. 311
GACGGCGGGCCGGTCCGAGGGACCGGCCCGCCGTCGCGTCGTGCCTCAGGCGAAGGCGCTCTCGAGGAGCGCCGCCAGCTGCTCCTTGTGGACGCGTCCCAGGCCGGTGGCGGGGGAGGCCGCCGCCGGGCGGGAGGCGACCCGCAGCTCGCGTCCGCCGAGCGTCTCGGGCGCCAGGTGGTCCGAGAGGAAGGTCCACGGTCCCTGGTTCTGCGGCTCGTCCTGCACCCAGACGAGGTCGGCGCCCGGGTAGCGGTCGAGCTCGGCGCGCACGGCCTCCTGGTCGAGCGGGTAGAGCTGCTCGAGCCGGATGATCGCCGTGGACGTCGCGCCGGTCTTCTCCCGGTGCGCGGCGAGGTCGTAGTACACGCGGCCCGAGCACATGAGCACCCGGGTGACCTCGCCCTGGGCGCCCTGGTCGCCGATCACCGTCCGGAACGTCCCGCTGGTGAACTCCTCGAGCGGCGAGGCCGCGGCGCGCAGGCGCAGCAGCTGCTTCGGGGTGAACACGACCAGGGGCTTGCGCGGCCGGTCGTAGGCCTGCCGGCGCAGCATGTGGAAGTGGTTCGCGGGGGTGCTGGGCTGGGCGACGACGATGTTCTCCTCGGCGCACAGCTGGAGGAAGCGCTCGATGCGGGCCGAGGAGTGGTCCGGCCCCTGTCCCTCGAAGCCGTGGGGCAGGAGGAGGACGAGCGAGGACCGCTGGCCCCACTTCTGCTCGGCGGAGGAGATGAACTCGTCGATGACGGTCTGCGCGCCGTTGACGAAGTCGCCGAACTGGGCCTCCCACAGGACGAGGGCGTCGGGCCGCTCGACGGAGTAGCCGTACTCGAAGGCCATCGCGGCGTACTCCGACAGGGACGAGTCGTAGACCCAGAACTTCGCCTGGTCCGCCGTGAGGTACATGAGCGGGGTCCACTCCGCGCCCGTGCGCGAGTCGTGCATGACGGCGTGGCGCTGGACGAACGTGCCGCGGCGCGAGTCCTGCCCGGCCAGGCGCACCGGCGTGCCCTCCATGAGGAGGGAGCCGAAGGCGAGGATCTCCCCGAAGCCCCAGTCGATGTCGCCCTCCCGGCTCATCGCCTCGCGCTTCTCGAGCAGCTTGGCGAGCTTGGGGTGGACGGTGAAGCCCTCCGGCGGGCGCACGTGCGCCGCGCCGATGCGCTCGAGGACGGGGGCGGGCACGGCGGTCTGCCAGCCGACCATGGTCCCGGCGTCGACCTGCTGGGACTCCGGCAGCTCGAGCCCGGCGACCTGCTCGTCCTCGCGGACGGGCGGCCGCCAGCCGGACTGGCGGGTCTCGGTGAACGCCTTCTCCAGCTCGGCCTGGTAGTCGTGCATGGCCTGCTCGGCCTGCTCCGGGGTGATGTCGCCGCGACCGACGAGCGCCTCGGTGTAGAGCTTGCGGGTGGAGCGCTTGCCCTCGATGAGGGAGTACATGACCGGCTGGGTCATCGACGGGTCGTCGCCCTCGTTGTGCCCGCGCCGGCGGTAGCACACGAGGTCGATGATGACGTCCTTGTGGAACTCCTGCCGGTAGGCGTAGGCGAGCTCGGCGACCCGCGCCACGGCCTCGGGGTCGTCCCCGTTGACGTGGAAGATCGGGACCTGCAGGCCCTTGGCGACGTCGGTCGGGTAGTACGTGGAGCGCGAGCTCGCCGGCCCGGTCGTGAAGCCGATCTGGTTGTTCACCAGGATGTGCACGGTGCCGCCGGTGCGGTAGCCGCGCAGCTGGGAGAGCTGGAGCGTCTCGGTGACCACGCCCTGCCCGGCGAACGCGGCGTCGCCGTGGATGAGGATCGGCAGGACCGAGAAGCCCTGCGGGCCGAGGTCGATGCGGTCCTGCTTGGCGCGGGTGACGCCCTCGAGCACGCCGTCGACGGCTTCGAGGTGGGAGGGGTTGGCCGCGAGGTAGACGCGGGTCTGCTCCCCGCTCGGCGCGGTGAACTCACCGACGGTGCCGAGGTGGTACTTCACGTCGCCGGAGCCCTGGATCGAGCGCGGGTCCTGGTTGCCCTCGAACTCCGAGAAGATCTGGGCGTAGGACTTGCCGGCGATGTTCGCCAGCACGTTGAGCCGGCCGCGGTGGGCCATGCCGATGGTGACCTCGTCCAGCGCGTCGCGTGCCGCCCCCGTGAGGATGGTGTCGAGCATCGGGATGAGCGACTCACCGCCCTCGAGGCTGAAGCGCTTCTGCCCGACGTACTTCGTCTGGAGGAACGTCTCGAAGGCCTCGGCCTGGCCGAGCTTGTGCAGGATGTGGAGCTGCTTCTCGGGGCTGGGCTTCTGGTAGGGCGTCTCGAGCCGGGCCTGCATCCAGCGCCGCTCGACCGGGTCCTGCAGGTGCATGTACTCGATGCCGATGGTGCGGCAGTACGTGTCGCGCAGCGTCCCGAGGATGTCGCGCAGCGGCATGCGGCTGGTCCCGGCGAAGCCGCCGGTGGGGAAGGTGCGGTCCAGGTCCCACAACGACAGCCCGTGGTTGGTGATGTCGAGGTCGGGGTGGCGCCGCTGGCGGTAGGTCAGCGGGTCCGTGTCGGCCATGAGGTGGCCGCGAGACCGGTAGGAGTGGATGACCTCGGCGATCCGGGCCGGCTTGCCGAGCTCGGTCTCCGGGTCGACGTGGACGTCGCGCTGCCAGCGGACGGGCTCGTAGGGCACCCGCAGCGAGGCGAAGACGCGGTCGTAGAAGCCGTCCTTGCCGAGCAGCTTCTCCTCCATCACCCGGAGGAACTCGCCCGACGCCGCGCCCTGGATGATGCGGTGGTCGTAGGTCGAGGTGAGGGTGAGGACCCGGGAGATGCCGGCGCGGGCGAGGGTCTCCTCGGAGGCACCCTGGTACTCCGCCGGGTAGTCGAGCGCGCCGACGCCGACGATCGTGCCCTGGCCGACCATGAGGCGCGGCATCGAGTGCACGGTGCCGATGGTGCCCGGGTTGGTGAGCGTGATCGTCGTCCCGGCGAAGTCCTCGACGGTGAGCTTGCCCCCGCGGGCCTTGCGCACGATGTCCTCGTAGGCGAGGCGGAACTGCGCGAAGTCCATCTCCTCGGCCGCCTTGATCGAGGGCACGAGGAGCTGGCGGGTGCCGTCCGGCTTGGGCAGGTCGATCGCCAGGCCGAAGTTCACGTGCGCCGGCTGGGTGATCGCCGGCTTGCCGTCGAGCTCGGTGTAGGCGGCGTTCATCTCCGGCAGCGCACCGAGCGCCTCGATGACGGCGTAGCCGATGAGGTGGGTGAAGGAGACCTTCCCACCGCGCCCGCGGGCGAGGTGGTTGTTGATGACGATGCGGTTGTCCGCGAGGAGCTTGGCGGGCACCGCGCGCACGCTCGTCGCGGTGGGCACCTCGAGGCTC
Source organism: Georgenia sp. 311 (assembly GCF_006151955.1). Classification (NCBI taxonomy): domain Bacteria; kingdom Bacillati; phylum Actinomycetota; class Actinomycetes; order Allobogoriellales; family Allobogoriellaceae; genus Georgenia; species Georgenia sp. 311. The sequence goes on from NZ_VDFS01000049.1 coordinate 3,353, forward strand.
GCGTCCATGTTCTTCACGACGCGCGCGGCCGGGCCACGCAGCTTGGTCGTGCCGTCCGGCGGCGCCTGGGCGGCCTGCCGGGAGGCCGGGGTGGAGGTGTACCCGGCGACGGCGGGCTGGGCGGCGGCCTCGGGGGCCGGCTCCTCGGCGACGGTCCGCGCGACCTGCTTGGCCTTGGGTGCGGGCGCCGGTGCGTTCCGCGTCGTGTCCGAGCCGGGCTGCACCGAGGGACGGGCCTCGGACACGTCGCTCGTCGAGCGGGCACCGGTGTCGGGGGTGGGGTCGGCGGGCGGCGCGTCGGCCCGCTCGGACGTGCCGGCGGAGGCGGGCTGGCCGGCGGCGGACGGCTGCTGCGCCGTCGCCGACGTGGCGGCGTTCGAGGGCGCCGCCTTCTCCGCGGCTCCGTTGCCGGGGCGGTAGTCCTTGAAGAAGTCCCACCACGCGGGGTCGACCAGCGCGGGGTCCTTCCTGTACTGCTCGAACAGCTCCTCGATGAGCCATTCGTTCGGGCCGAAGTCGGCGGCGACGGGGTCAGGGTGCTCCTGCGTGGACACTTCGGGGATCGCCCTCTTCCGAGACGTGTGGGGTGGAGGAGAAAGTGCTCTTCAAGCGTAGGTGATCGCCCCGTCGCGGGCGGAGTCGGGGGGCCGATTCGGCGTCGATCCGGCGCATGATCGACACTCCTGGGACCTCAGTCCCAACCGGCGGTCAAGGCTCTGTCAGGCGGGACCCTGTGAAGCCCCCGCGGAACGTGGTACACGCGGTCCCCGGGCGGGCAGCCGCATCCGGATCGTCGTCCCCTCCCCGGCGTGGGAGTCGACGACGTTGATGGTGCCGCCGTGGATGGCCACCGCCCAGCGGGAGATCGCCAGCCCGAGACCGGTGCCGCCCGTGCTCTCGCGCCCGGTCACCGACGGGCTGTTGCCGCGCTGGAAGCGCTCGAAGACGCGCTCGCGGTCGGTCACGGGGATGCCGGGCCCGGAGTCGACGACGTCGATGACGACGTCCCCGCGCAGCGTCGAGCCCGAGGCGCGCACCGAGACGAGCGTGCCGGGCGGGGTGTGCCGCACGGCGTTGTCGAGGAGGTTGGCCAGCACCTGGGAGATGCGGACCGGGTCGACCCGCAGCCGCAGCTCGGGCGGGTCGACGCGCACCTCCCACCGCACGTCGCGGCCGGCCACGCGGGCGGCCGCCGCGGCCTCGGCGACGGCGTCGTCGAGGAGCTCGCGGACCTTGACGTCCTCGAGCTCGAGCCCGACGACGCCCGCCTCCACCCGCGACATGTCGAGCAGGTAGCCCACGAGCCGGCCCAGGCGCTCGGTCTGGCGCAGCGCCCCCTCGAGCGCCTCCGGCGTCGCGGGGACGACGCCGTCGGCGAGGTTCTCCAGCTGCGCCTGGAGCGCCGCGACCGGCGTGCGCAGCTCGTGGGACACGTTCGCGACGATCTCGCGGTGGGCGACGTCGACGGAGGCGAGGTCGTCGGCCATCTGGTTGAACGCGCGGGCGAGGTCCCCGACCTCGTCGTTGCTCGTCGCCGTGACGCGGCGGGAGTAGTCGCCGCGCGCCATCGCGCGGGCGGCGGCCGTCATCTCGCGCAGCGGGGAGGTCATGCCGTGGGCGAGGACCTGGGTGACGACGAGCGCGGAGACGATCGCGAGCGGGAAGGTGCGGGTGGGGCCGAGCTCGTAGCGCAGCCCGACCCACGTGATGAACGCCGCGGCGGTCACCGTGACGGCGACGAGGACGCCGAGCTTGGTCTTGAGCGAGCCGAAGCGGTCGAGCGGGCGGGTGAGGTGCAGGTTGCGGGCGTGACGGGCGGACCCGCCCGGCCCGCTCACCGTGCCTCCGCCTCCGCGGTCGGCTCGAGCGCGTAGCCCACGCCGTGCACGGTGCGCACGAGGTCGGCGCCGAGCTTGCGGCGCAGCGCCTTGACGTGGGAGTCGACCGTCCTGGTGCCGGAGGCGTCGGCCCAGTCCCACACCTCGGCGAGGAGCTTCTCCCGGGAGAACACGGTGCGCGGGCTGGAGGCGAGGCACACGAGGAGGTCGAACTCGGTGGGCGTGAGGTGGGCCTCGGTGCCGGCGCGCCGCACGCGCCGCTGCGCCCGGTCGATCTCGAGGTCGCCCAGGACGAGCGGGGGCTCGTCCACGGCCTCGACGGCGGTGCGGCGGGCGCGGTCCGCGCGGCGCAGCAGCGCCTTGAGCCGGGCGAGCAGCTCGCGCATGGAGAACGGCTTGGTCATGTAGTCGTCGGCGCCCACGCCCAGGCCCACGAGGATGTCGGTCTCGTCGTCGCGGGCGGTGAGCATGAGGACGGGGACCTCGCGCTCGGCCTGGATGCGCCGGCACACCTCGAGCCCGTCGATCCCCGGCAGCATGACGTCGAGGACGACGACGTCGGGCTGGAAGGTCCGGGCGGCGGCGACACCTCCCGGCCCGTCCCCGGCGATCTCCACGCTCCAGCCCTCCGCCGTGAGGCGGTGGGCGATCTGGGCGGCGATCTCCGGTTCGTCCTCGACGACGAGGACCCGGGTGACGTCCGCCGGACCTGTGGCTCCCATGAGTGCACTCTGGCACACTCGCGCCCGCGGGCACCCGCGCTGGGCGGGGGGTGCCGTTATCGTGAGGCCACTATGTCCGAGGGACAGACCATTCGACTCCAGCTCGTCGCGGGCAGCGCCGGGCCGCAGCCGGACACCGACGAACAGCAGGGCGAGGCCCCGCACGAGGATGCCGACGCCGAGGGCCGAAGTCCCGGCGGGCCGGGAGCACGCCCGTGCTGACCGAGTGGCTGCTCGTGCTGCTCGGCGTCGTCCTCACGGCGGGCACGGCCGTCTTCGTCGCCGCCGAGTTCTCCCTCGTGGCGATGGACCCGGGGACGGTCGACCGCCGCGTCGCCGCCGGTGACCGTCGCGCCGTCGGTGTCCAGCGCGCGCTGCAGCACCTGTCGACCGAGCTGTCCGGCGCCCAGGTCGGCATCACCCTCACCACCGTGCTGCTCGGGTACACGACGCAGTCGGCGCTCGCCGGCCTGCTCACCGGGCCGCTCGGCTCGGTGGGCCTGGCGACGGCTGCCGCCGGCGCGGCCGCGGTGGCGCTGTCCCTCGTCCTCGTCAACGGGTTCTCCATGGTGTTCGGCGAGCTCGTGCCCAAGAACCTCGCGCTCGCCGACCCGTTCGCCACGGCCGGCGTCGTCGCGCCCCTCCAGCGCGCCTTCACCCGACTGCTGCGCCCCGTCGTCGCGCTGCTCAACGGCAACGCCAACGCGATCCTGCGGCGCTTCGGGGTCGAGCCGGTGGAGGAGCTCGCCGGGGGCCGCTCGGCCACCGAGCTCGCCTCGCTCGTGCGCCGCTCGGCCGAGCAGGGCACCCTCGCCCTCGGGACGGCCGACCTCCTCACCCGGTCCATCGGCATCGGGGCGCTCACCGCCGTGGACGTCATGACCGACCGGGTGCGGATGTGCACCCTGCCCCGGACGGCGAGTGCGGCCGACGTCGTGGCCGCCGCCCGCACCACGGGCCACTCCCGCTTCCCCGTCGTCGGGGAGGACGACGACGACGTCGTCGGCCTGGTCAACCTGCGCCGTGCGATCGCCGTCCCGCACGAGCGGCGCGCGGAGGTACCGGTGACGTCGGCGAGCCTCATGGAGCCCGCGCCCCGCGTCCCCGAGACGCTCGGCCTCGGCGCGCTGCTCGTCTCCCTGCGGGACGGCGGCATGCAGATGGCCGTCGTCGTCGACGAGTACGGGGGCACCTCCGGCATCGTCACCCTCGAGGACGCCGTCGAGGAGATCGTCGGGGAGGTGTCCGACGAGCACGACCGGCGCCGCGCGGGCGCCCACCGCACCTCCGACGGCAGCTGGATCGTGCCCGGCGTCCTGCGTCCGGACGAGCTCGCCCACACCGCCCACCTCGTCGTGCCCGACGACGGCCCCTACGAGACGCTCGGCGGTCTGGTGATGACCCGGCTCGGGCGCATCCCCGAGGTCGGGGACGAGGTCGTGCTGCCCGGCGTCGTCCTGCGCGTGGAGCAGATGGACGGACGCCGCATCGAGCGGCTGCGGGCCCGGGAGGTGGACGCGTGAGCTCGGCGACCGCGCTGCTCGTCGGCCTGCTCCTGCTCGCCGCCAACGCCTTCTTCGTCGGCGCCGAGTTCGCGGTCATGTCCGCGCGCCGCAGCCGTGTCGAGCCGCTGGCCGCCACGTCCCGGCGGGCCCGGACGACGCTCTGGGCGATGGAGCACGCGACGCTCATGATGGCGTGCGCGCAGCTCGGCATCACCGTCTGCTCGACCGGCATCGGCGCGGTCGCCGAGCCGGCGATCGCCCGCCTCGTCGAGGGACCGCTCGTCGGTCTCGGGCTGCCGGCGGCCTCCGCGCACGTCGTCGGCGTGGGCCTGGCGCTCGCCGTCGTCGTCTACCTCCACGTCGTCGTGGGGGAGATGGTGCCCAAGAACCTCGCGGTGACGAGCCCCGAGCGGGCGGCGCTGTGGTTCGCCCCGCCGCTCGTCCTCCTCGCCCGCGTGCTCTCCCCGCTCGTCCGCGCGCTCAACGGGTTCGCCAACCTCGTCGTGCGGGTGCTCGGGGTGGAGCCGCGCGACGAGGTCGTCTCGGCGTTCACCGCGGAGGAGGTCGCCGCGATCATCGAGCGCTCCCAGCGCGAGGGCGTCCTGGACGACGAGCTCGGGCTGCTGTCCGGGGCGCTGGAGTTCTCCGCCAAGGACGCGGCGGCGGTCATGGTGCCCGATGAGAGTCTCGTCACCCTGGACCCCCGCGCGACGCCCGCGGACCTCGAGTCGGTGGTCGCGCGGACGGGCTTCTCGCGCTTCGCGGTGCGCAACCCCGACGGCGGGCTGGACGGCTACCTCCACGTCAAGGACGTGCTCGAGGCCGACGGGCCGGCACGGGAGCAGCCGATCCCGCGGTGGCGGCTGCGGGCGCTGCCGTCAGTCGCGCCAGGAGACGAGATCGAGGAGGTCCTGGCCGTCATGCAGCACACCGGGACGCACCTCGCGCGGGTGCTCGGCGAGGGCGGTGAGGTGCTCGGCGTCGTCTTCCTCGAGGACATCCTCGAGGAGCTCGTCGGCGAGGTCTCTGACTCGATGCAGCGGCACAGCGCACGCTCCTGAACCACGTCTGCACAGGGTCTGACGCGATCCTCGACGCCGCAGGTCGCTGTCGTTACTGTTTCGTAACACGCGCCGGTCCGCCGGACGTCACCCTCCGCATCCTGTGAAAGGTCCTCCATGCCCTTGCGCGCCGCGACGCCGCCCTCCACGGCACCGCTGACGCGACGGCAGATCCGCGAGGCCGAGCGCCGCGCCGAGCAGGCCTCGGTCCGGGAAGCCGCAGCTCGCCTCGCTGCCACGTTGTCGGGCACCCACCTCGCGACCGTGCCGCTGCCGGACGCCGGTGCCGAGACCGTCTCCCAGGAGACCGAGCCGGCCGCCGCGGCCGCCCACCGCAGCCGCGCCGAGCGCCGCACCGCCGAGCGCGCCGCCGCCCGCCGCCCGTCCCGCCTCCACGCCCCGCGCTGGATGCCCCGCGCCGCCGTCCTCGGTGCCCTCGGTGCCGCGACCATCGTCGCGCCGCTCGCCGGGTTCGTCGGGGTGGGCGAGGCGCCCGCGCAGGAGCAGCCCGTCGTCGCCACCGTGCCCTTCGGGCAGACCGTCCTCGACTCCATCGAGGCCGCCGCAGGCACCCACGACGAGAAGACCGCCGGGAGCGCCGCGGCACTCCTCGCCGACTCCAGCGCGACGGCCCGCGCGCTCGTCCAGAGCTCGCGCAGCGTCGAGCGCGACGCCCCGATGTGCGTCTCCGCCGCGGGCAGCGGCGCGAACGGCGCCGGCGCCGCCCTGGGCGGGGAGCGGGTCGTCATGCCGCTCGTCGCGGGCACGTACACGCAGAGCTCGCTGTACGGCAACCGGGTCCACCCGATCACCGGCGGCTGGTCCAAGCACGAGGGCCTCGACTTCGCGGCCCCGCTCGGGACCGACATCCACGCCGTCGCCGACGGCACCGTCGTCCACGCGGGCGAGGGCCTCGACGGCCGCTCGAGCATGCTCGTCATCATCGAGCACGAGGTCGGCGGCGAGCACTTCTACAGCTGGTACGTCCACATGTACCCGCAGGGCGTCTTCGTCGAGGCGGGCCAGCAGGTCCGCGCCGGCGAGGTCATCGGCGAGGTCGGGAACAACGGCAACTCCACCGGGCCGCACCTCCACCTCGAGATCCACCTCGACGAGAACGGCACGACGACCGACCCCGGTGCCTTCCTGGCCGACCGTGAGGCGGTCATGCTCTCGGCCGACTGCTGAGAGCGGATGGACCACTCCCTGTGACCTCCGTTACGCTGTGCCGATTGCCGGCCGGTGTGCGAGGAAGCCAGAGGGAGTGCGATGTCAGACGCTGCGACGGAGCCCACGGCTCTGCACGCCCCGTCCGTCGTCGTCCCCCCACGCTCCGCCGCCCTGCGGCGGGCGGGTGCGGTCGGCTGCGCGGCCCTGCTGCTCGGGGTGAGTGCGCTGGCCAGCGTCGGCACGGCCGTGCCCAACCCGGCCAAGCCGACCGCCGGCGGGTACGTCGAGGCCGCCCTCTCGCTCGAGGCTGACCTGTCGGCCGAGGAGCTCGACTTCGGTCTCGGTAGCGGCGTCGTCCTCGTCAACGACCCGGTCGCCACGGTGAAGACGCCCCCGGCCGACCTCCTCACCGGCACCCCGGTCTGCGCGAGCTACCCGGTGGCGCCGGGCAGCTTCCGTCTCACGTCGCCCTACGGGTTCCGGGTGCACCCGATCTTCGGGACCTACAGCATGCACATGGGCAACGACTACGCCGCCCCGCTCGGCACCCCGATCCACGCCGTCACCGACGGGACCGTCGTCTACACCGGCGCCGGGCGACTCGGCCGCTCGAGCGAGCTCGTCATCATCGAGCACGTCGTCGGGGGCACGACCTTCTACAGCTGGTACGTCCACATGTACCCCGAGGGCATCTTCGTCGAGGTGGGCCAGCAGGTCCGCGCGGGCGAGGTCATCGCCGAGGTGGGGAGCAACGGCAACTCCACCGGGCCGCACCTCCACTTCGAGATCCACACCACCGACGCCGGCCTCGGCCTGCAGAAGAACCCGGTCGGGCGTTCGACGACGTCGCTCCTCCTGCCCGCCCCGTCGCCCACCGACGACGAGACTCCGGCCGAGGAGCCCACCGGCGGCGAGACGCCGACCGAGGACCCCAGCGAGGACCCCGGCGAGGAGCCCACGGACGGCGAGACGCCGACCGAGGACCCCACCGAGGACCCCAGCGAGGAGCCCACGGACGGCGAGACGCCCACCGAGGACCCGAGCGAGGAGCCCACGGACGGCGAGACGCCCACCGAGGAGCCCACCGACGGCGAGACGCCGACCGAGGAGCCCACCCCGGAGCCCACCGCGCCGGTCGAGAAGCCGAGCCCGACGCCCATGCCTGACCCGAGCCCCGCGCCCGCGCCGAGCGCCGAGCCCGGCCCCACGGACGAGCCCTCCGCCGAGCCGACCGACGAGGACGGTGAGGAGGACGGGGAGCGCACCCGCAACCCGTTCCCGGTGCGCGCCTACGGCACGACGGTCGACCCGGTCGCCTTCCTCGCCTCGCTCGGCCTCACCATGGTCACGCCCACGCAGTGCACGGTCCGCTGACCGGCGTGGTCGCTCCCTACCTGCGCTGGCCGGGCCCGCTCGCCCTCGCCCACCGTGGCGGCGGCGGCGAGGTGCCCGAGAACTCCCGCGCCGCCCTCGAGCACACCGTCGCGCTCGGGCTGCGCTACCTCGAGACGGACGTCCACCGGACGGCGGACGGCGTCGTCGTCCTCCTCCACGACCCCACCCTCGACCGCACGACCGACGGCCACGGCCACCTCTCGGACCTCACCTGGGAGCAGGCCGCCCGCCTGCGCGACAGGTCGGGGGAGCGGCTCGTCCGCCTGGACGAGGCCCTCGCCGACTACCCGACGCTGCGGCTGAACATCGACCTCAAGGAGGACGGCGTCGTCGGGCCCGCGCTGCGCGTCCTCGCGGACGCGGGCGCCGCGGACCGGGTCTGCCTCGCGTCGTTCTCCGACCGCCGGCTGCGCGTGGCCCGCCGCCTCACCGGGGGGCGGGTCGCGACGAGCCTCGGCCGCGTGGAGACCGCCCGCCTCGTCGCCGCCGCCACCCTCTCCGCGCCCGCCCTCGGTGTGCCGACCCCGGACGGTGTGCCGGCCTCGCGGGCCGTCGCCGTCCAGGTGCCGCCCAGCCACCGCGGCGTCCCGGTCGTCACGCCCGCCTTCGTGCACCGTGCCCACGGCCTGGGCCTGGCCGTCCACGTGTGGACGATCGACGACGCCCCGACGATGCACCGCCTGCTGGACCTCGGCGTCGACGGCATCGTCACCGACCGACCGACCGTCCTGCGCCAGGTCCTGCGTGACCGGGGCGAGTGGGTGGAACCGGCGCAGGCCTGAGGCGACCTTCCGGAAAAGTCCGGAAGGTCTTCACCCGTCCCGATCGCGTCCTGTGGTGCACAATCGGGCTATGACCGTCCACGAGACGCCGACGGACCCGCGCACCAGGCGCACCTTGGCGCTCCTGGAGCGCGCCATGGCCTCACTGCTCGAGACGCAGTCGATCAGCGCGATCAACGTCTCCGAGCTCTGTCGTGTGGCAGGCATCCACCGCACGACCTTCTACAAGCACTTCTCCTCGGTCGCCGACTTCGCGACCTACATGTTCGCCCGGCTGATCGACGACCTCGCCGAGGTGACCGAGTCGGACCTGCCGGCCGCGCTCGACGACGTCCCGGAGTACCACCGCCAGGTGCTCGTCCAGATGCTCGACCACGTCGCCGCCAGCCGCCCGGTCTACGGGCGGCTCTTCGCTGCCGACGGCGACCACCACTTCCAGCGGATCATCGCCGACGTCCTGGGGGACCGGGCCCGCGAGGCGCACCGCCAGATGGCCGAGCTCGGGTGGCGATCGCCCACGGACGAGGCGACGGCGGCCCTCATGGTCGGCGCCGCGTGCGCCGCGGCGCTCGGCGTGTGGGCCGTGCAGGTCGGCGGGGACTCCGCCGAACGGTCCCGCGAGATCATGGCCGCACTGCCGCCGTGGTGGCAGACGGCCTGAGGCCCGTCGGCCTGAGGCCCCATCGGCACGTCCCGAAGGACGGGAAGTGCCCCCGACTGGATTCGAACCAGCGACCTTCTGCTCCGGAGGCAGACGCTCTATCCACTGAGCTACAGGGGCTTGGTGACGCCCGGCGATGCTATCAGCCCCACGGCCCGATCCTCACATCCGCCCGACGTGGCCCACGCCACGTCCGGCGTCCGTGGAGCGACACCGCGCGAACCACGTCCTAGGGTGGACGCCGCACGAGCGGGCGCACTGTTGCCCGACACCGCGAAGGAGACGAGATGAGTCAGCAGCCGCCTGGGCCCTCCGGCGAGTCCGACGACGACCGGACGCCGCACGACGGGGAGCCGGACCACGGCGCTCCCGAGGAGCAGCCCACCGAGAGCCTCGACCGCTCGCCCTACGACGTCCCGGAGGGGGACACCCCGCCGCAGGAGGAGACCGCCGCCTACCCCGCGGCCGCCTCCTACGGCCAGGCACCCGACCCCACCAGCACCATCTACTCCGGGGCCACCGACACCGAGCCCGAGCCCGAGCCGGGCGACGAGGACGGGGACGGGCGCCGTCGCTGGGTGCTGCCCGTCGTCATCGCCGCCATCGTGCTCCTCGTCGCCGGCGGGATCGCCGCGGCGCTCCTGCTCGGCGGGGACGACGACGAGCCCGCGCCCGCCGCGAGCACCACCGCCGCCGTCGCGGCGACGACCCCGGCGGGGGACGAGACGACCGCCCCCACCGAGGAGCCCACCGACGCGGCGACGACCCCCGCGCCCACCGAGGAGCCGACCGGGCCCGACGAGTCGCTCATCGAGGACCTCGACACGAGCGTGACGGTCGGCGACGTCACCTTCGAGCTCACCGGCGAGGGCTTCACCCCCGACGTCGGCATCCAGGGCGCCACCGAGGCCGTGCGCGGCGTCTACGCCGCGGGTGACGAGCGCATCGAGATGCTCGCGACGACGTGGCCCGACAACGCGGCCGCCGACGCCTTCGCGGCGCGGCTCGTCGAGGGCGTCGACGGTGAGCAGGTGGAGACCGGGAGCACCTACACCAACGACACGGGCACCTTCTGGGCGTTCGTCCTGTCCGACGGGCGCGGCCGCTACATCTGGACCACCGACCGCGGGCACGTCCTCGAGGTCACCGGCAGCCCGGAGTACGTCGGCGGGTTCTACTCCGCCTTCCCGCTCTGACCCCTCGCGACCCCCGGGCCGCCGCCGCGACCCCGCACCGCCCCGGCCACCGGCCGGGGCGGTGTGCTGTCGGCGACAGGACACGGCGCCGGGGAGGGCCCGGCCCACGGGTACGCTGGCCAGCGTGACTCCGACCGAACTCGCCGCGCTCATCCGCTCCTTCCTGCTCGACGCCGTCGCGGACGGCACCCTCGCCCTGTCCCCCGAGGACGTCGGTGAGGTCAAGGTCGAGCGGCCGCGCCAGCGCGAGCACGGCGACTGGGCCACGAACGTCGCGATGCAGCTGGCGAAGAAGGCCGGGACCAACCCGCGCGCGCTCGCCGAGCAGCTCGCCGCCCGCCTCGCCGGCTCGCCCGGCATCGCCGCGGCCGAGGTCGCCGGGCCCGGGTTCCTCAACATCCGCCTCGAGGCCGGCGCCGCGGGCGAGCTCGCCCGCAGCATCGTCGAGGCGGGGGAGTCCTACGGCCGCGGGGACGCCCTCGACGGGCACGTCGTCAACCTCGAGTTCGTCTCGGCCAACCCCACCGGCCCGCTCCACATCGGCCACACCCGCTGGGCGGCGCTCGGCGACTCCCTCGTCCGCCTGCTGCGCGCCGCCGGCGCCGAGGTCACGCCGGAGTACTACATCAACGACGCCGGCGCCCAGATGGACAAGTTCGGCGCCTCCGTCCTCGCCCGCGCCGCCGGCGAGGACGTCCCCGAGGGCGGCTACCCGGGGGAGTACGTCACCGCCCTCGCCCAGCGCGTCCTCGCCGAGCACCCCGACCTCCTCGAGCTCGCGCCCGAGGAGGCGCTGGCGACCGCCCGGGAGTCGGCCTACCAGCTCCAGCTCGCCGAGATCCAGCGCGTCCTGGCGGACTTCGAGGTCCACTTCGACGTCTACTTCTCCGAGCGCGAGCTCCACGCCAGCGGCGCCGTCGAGACCGCCGTCGCCCGCCTGCGCGAGCAGGGCCACGTCTACGACGCCGACGGCGCCGTGTGGCTGCGCACGACCGACTTCGGCGACGACAAGGACCGCGTCCTCATCCGCGCGGACGGCACCCCGACGTACTTCGCGGCCGACGCCGCCTACTACCTGTCGAAGAAGGACCGCGGCTTCCCGGAGAAGATCTACCTCCTCGGCGCCGACCACCACGGGTACGTCGGGCGCCTCAAGGCGATCGCCGCCTGCGCCGGCGACGACCCCGAGGTCAACATCGAGGTGCTCATCGGCCAGCTCGTGTCCGTCGCCGGGGCGCGGCTGAGCAAGCGCGCGGGCAACATCATCGAGCTCGCCGACCTCATCGAGTGGATCGGCAGCGACGCGGTGCGCTACACCCTGGCCCGCTTCCCCGCGGACTCCCCGCTCAGCCTCGACGGGGAGAAGCTGCGCGAGAAGAACATGGACAACCCGGTGTACTACGTCCAGTACGCCCACGCCCGCATCCGCAACGTCAGCCGCAACGCCGCCCAGCACGGCGTTCGCCGCGAGGACGCCTTCGACCCCACGCTCATCGGCTCCGAGGCCGACAGCGTGCTCCTGGGCCACCTCGCCGGCTTCCCCGAGGTCGTCGCGCGCGCCGCGCGGCTGCGCGAGCCGCACCGCGTCGCGCGCTACCTCGAGGACCTTGCCTCGGCCTACCACAAGTGGTACGACCAGAGCCGGGTGTCCCCGCGCGGGGAGGACCCGGTCGAGGACGTCCACCGCGCCCGGCTGTGGCTCAACGACGCCACCGGGCAGGTCATCGCCAACGGGCTGGCCCTCCTCGGCGTCAGCGCCCCGGAGCGCATGTGACGGGGCCGACGGCGGCCCCCGAGCCCGCCGCCGGCGACCCCCGCACCCCGTGGTCGGGCACCGTGCGCCGCACCGCGGACGGCAGCCTCGAGGTCGGGGGCCTGGACGCCCGCGCCCTCGCCTCCGCCTACGGCACCCCGGTCTACGTCCTGGACGAGGCCGACGTGCGCGCCCGGGCCCGGGCCTTCGTCACCGCGTTCACCGGCGCGTTCGCCGACCTCGCGGGCGCCGACGTCTACTACGCGAGCAAGGCCCTCGCCTCGGTCGCGGTCGACCGCTGGGTCCACGAGGAGGGCATGAGCGTCGACGTGTCGACCGGCGGTGAGCTCGCCGTCGCGCTGCGCGCCGGCGTCCCCGGCGGCGCGATCGCCCTCCACGGGAACAACAAGTCCGACGGTGAGCTCGAGCGCGCGCTGCGCGCCGGGGTGGGGCGCATCGTCGTCGACTCCCTCGAGGAGGTCGACCGGCTCGCCGACCTCGCCGGCGAGCTCGGCATGGGCGCGCCCGTCATGGTCAGGGTGACGACCGGCGTCCACGCCGGCGGCCACGACTTCATCGCCACCGCCCACGAGGACCAGAAGTTCGGGCTGTCCCTCGCCAGCGGGGCCGCCCGCCGGGCCGTGGACGCTGTCCTCGCCCGCCCCGAGCTCACCCTCCTCGGCCTGCACTCCCACATCGGGTCCCAGATCCTCGACCTGTCGGGCTTCGAGGTCGCGGCCGGGGCGCTGCTGCGGCTGCGCGCCGAGGTCGCCGGGGACAGCGGCACCCTCATGCCCGAGCTCGACCTCGGCGGCGGGTACGGCATCTCCTACACCGGCACCGACGCACCCCCGCCGCCCGAGCAGGTCGCGACCGCGCTCGCCGACGTCGTGCGCCGCGCGTGCGAGGAGCTCGGCACCCCGCCGCCGCGCGTCTCGGTCGAGCCGGGCCGCGCCGTCGTCGGCCCCGCGGGGCTCACGCTCTACCGGGTCGGCACCGTCAAGCCCGTCGTCCTCGACGACGGCGGGGAGCGTCGCTACGTCTCGGTCGACGGCGGCATGAGCGACAACATCCGCACCGCCCTCTACGACGCCGACTACACCGCCACCCTCGCCGGACGCCGCAGCGAGGCACCCGCCGTCGCCTCCCGGGTCGTGGGCAAGCACTGCGAGAGCGGCGACGTCGTCGTGCGCGACGTCCTGCTCCCGGGCGACGTCTCGCGCGGTGACCTGCTCGCGGTGCCCGCGACGGGCGCCTACGGTCGCTCGATGGCCTCCAACTACAACCTCGTCCCGCGGCCGGGGGTGCTCGCCGTGCGCGACGGGCAGGCGCGGTTCGTCGTCCGTCCCGAGACCGAGGACGACCTCCTCGCCCTCGACGTCGGGTGAGCCGGGGCCGATGAGCACGGCGCCGCAGGACGGCCCGCCCCCGGGCGGCGTCCTCGGCGCGTTCGGTGCCCCGGCCGGCCCCGTCCCGCTCAGCGGCGGGCAGCGCACGGTGTGGCGCGCCGGTGACGTCGTGCTCAAGCGGCTCGACGTCTCCCTCGAGGAGCTCGGCTGGCAGGAGGAGGTCCTCACCGCCGTCGACGGCGCCCCCGACGTCCGCGTCGCGCCCCCGGTGCGCTCGCGCGACGGGGAGCTCGTCGTCGCCGGGTGGACCGCGTGGCGGTTCGAGCCCGGCACCGCCCCGACGCCGGACGGCTACCCCGACGTCGTCGCCGCCGGCCGGGTGCTGCACCGCCACCTCGCCCACCTCCCGCGCCCGGCGCTGCTCGACCGGCGCGACCACCCGTGGGCGCGCGCCGACCGCATCGCGTGGGGCGAGGCCGCGGCGGGCGCAGTCGGCGACCTGCCGCACGTCGGCGCGCTGCTCGCCGCGCGCGACGCGGTCGACGGCGCCGCGCAGGTCGTCCACGGCGACCTCACCGACAACGTCCACCTCCACCCCGACCTGCCGCCGCTCGTCCTCGACCTCACCGGCTACTGGCGCCCGCCGGCGTACGCCTCGGCCGTCGTCGTCGCCGACGCGGTGGTCTTCCGCGGCGCTGACCTCGCGCTCGTCGACCGGGTGGGCGAGGAGGAGGGACCGCAGTTCCCCCAGCTCCTCCTGCGCGCGCTGCTCTTCCGCGCGCTCACCGACCAGCTGCTCGCGCCGGGCACCGAGTGGGCCCGCTGGTTCGGCCCGGCGGTGAGCCGGGTCCTCACGCTCACCTGAGACCGGCCGACGCCGAGGCGTGGACGACGCGCTTCGGGGGGTCCCACCGCCCGTATCCTGTCGGCGGCAACCTGACGTGAGGAGTGGTCGATGAGTGAGCGGGCGCTGCGTGTCGCCGTGCTCGGGTGCGGGACCGTGGGGACGGAGGTCGTGCGCCTCCTGCGCGAGCAGGCGACCGACCTCACCGCCCGCAGCGGTGCTCGCCTCGAGCTCGTGGGGATCGCGGTGCGGGACACCTCGGTGCCCCGCGACCCGGTCGTCGACCCCGCGCTCCTCACCACCGACGCCGCCGGTCTCGTGCGCCGGGCCGACCTCGTCGTCGAGCTCATGGGCGGCATCGAGCCGGCCCGCACGCTCGTGCTCGACGCCCTGGCCGCCGGGGCCAGCGTCGTCACCGCGAACAAGGCGCTGCTCGCCGCCCACGGCCCCGAGCTCTACGAGGCGGCCGAGGGCCGCGGCGTCGACCTCTACTTCGAGGCCGCCGTCGCCGGCGCCGTGCCGGTCGTGCGCGGCGTGCGCGAGTCCTTCGCCGGCGACCGCGTCAACCGGGTGCTCGGCGTCGTCAACGGCACGACCAACTACATCCTCGACGAGATGACCTCCCGCGGCGTCGGCTTCGACGAGGCGCTCGCCGACGCCCAGGCCCTGGGCTACGCCGAGGCCGACCCGACCGCCGACATCGACGGCCACGACGCCGCCGCGAAGATCGCGATCCTCGCCTCCCTCGCCTTCCACACCCGGGTGAGCATCGACGACGTCCCCGTCGAGGGCATCCGCCACGTCACCGCCGACGACGTCGAGGCCGCCAGGCGCGGGCACCACGTCATCAAGCTCCTCGCCGTCGCCGAGCGCCGCACGACGGCCGGCGGTGAGGGCATCGCCGTGCGCGTCCACCCGACGCTGCTGCCCACCGCCCACCCGCTCGCCGCGGTGCGCGGCGCGTACAACGCCGTCGTCCTGGACACCGAGGCCGCCGGGCGGCTCATGTTCTACGGGCAGGGCGCGGGTGGTGCGCCGACGGCGTCCGCCGTGCTCGGCGACGTCGTCGCCGCGGCCCGCAACCGCGTCTCCGGCGGGCGTGGGCCGGCCGAGTCGCGTTACGCCCAGCTCCCGCTGCTGGGCGGGGACCAGGTGACGACCCAGTTCCAGCTGCGCCTCGAGGTGGCCGACGTGCCCGGGGTGCTCGCGGCGATCGCGGGCACGTTCGGGGACCACGACGTGTCGATCCAGACCGTGACGCAGGAGCAGACCGGCGCCGCCGACGGCGCGGCGGTGCTCGTCGTCGTCACGCACCGGGCGAGCGAGGCCGCGCTCGCCGCCACCGCGGAGGCTGTCGCACGGATACCGTCGGTCAAGCGAGTGCTGGCCGTGACGAGGGTGGAGGAAGACTGATGGCGCACCTGTGGCGCGGCGTGATCACCGAGTACGCCGACCGGCTGCCGATCGAGGACGGGGACCCCGTCGTCACCCTGGGGGAGGGCGGCACCCCGCTCGTCGCCGCCCCCGTGCTCTCCGAGCGCGTGGGCGCCCGCGTCCACGTCAAGGTCGAGGGCGCCAACCCGACCGGCTCCTTCAAGGACCGCGGGATGACGATGGCGATGTCCAAGGTCGCCGCGGCCGGCACCGAGATGGTCGTGTGCGCCTCCACCGGCAATACCTCCGCCTCCGCCGCCGCTTACGCGGTCCGCGCCGGGCTGCGCTGCGCCGTCGTCCTGCCCGCCGGGAAGATCGCCGCCGGCAAGCTCGCCCAGGCGATCGTCCACGGCGCCGAGCTCGTCGCCGTCGACGGCAACTTCGACGACTGCCTCACCGTCGTGCGCTCCCTCGCCGAGGACTACCCGGTGGCCCTGGTGAACTCGGTCAACCCGTTCCGCCTCC
This sequence comes from Georgenia sp. 311, assembly GCF_006151955.1. Classification (NCBI taxonomy): domain Bacteria; kingdom Bacillati; phylum Actinomycetota; class Actinomycetes; order Allobogoriellales; family Allobogoriellaceae; genus Georgenia; species Georgenia sp. 311. Next base: position 19,528 of record NZ_VDFS01000049.1, read on the forward strand.
AGGGGCAGAAGACGGCGGCCTTCGAGGTCGTCGACGCCCTCGGCGACGCCCCGGACATCCACGTCCTGCCCGTCGGCAACGCCGGCAACATCTCCGCCTACTGGATGGGCTACCGCGAGTACGCGACCGACGCGCCGGGCCTGCCCGCGCGTGCCACCCGCACCCCGCGGATGTGGGGCGTGCAGGCCGAGGGCGCCGCGCCGTTCGTCAAGGGCGTGCCCGTCGAGAACCCCGAGACGATCGCCACCGCCATCCGCATCGGCAACCCCGCCTCGTGGGCGCTCGCCGAGGCCGCCCGCGACGAGTCCGGCGGCTGGATCGACGCCGTGAGCGACGCGCAGATCCTCGACGCCCAGGCGCTGCTCGCCCGCGAGGTCGGCGTGTTCGTCGAGCCCGCGTCCGCCGCGAGCGTCGCCGGCCTGCTCCAGGCCGCCGAGCGCGGCCTGGTCCCCGAGGGCGCGACGATCGTGTGCACGGTGACCGGCAACGGCCTCAAGGACACCGCCACAGCGCTCGGCTCCGCGGACGTCGACCCGGAGGTCGTCGCCCCGCGTCCGGAGGCGGCCGCCCGGGCCCTCGGGCTCGCCTGATGGCCCGGCTCGCCCACGACACCGCGCGGGTCCAGGTCCCGGCGACGAGCGCGAACCTCGGGCCGGGCTTCGACGCGCTCGGCCTCGCGCTCGACCTCGTCGACGACATCGAGGTGCGGGCCACCGCCGGCATCACCAACGTCACGGTGACCGGCAGCGGCGCGGGCTCGCTGCCCGAGGGGGAGAACCACCTCGTCGTGCGGGCGATCCGCGCCGCCCTCGACCATGTCGGGGCCCCGCAGGCCGGCCTCGAGCTGCGCTGCCACAACCGCATCCCGCACGGGCGCGGCCTGGGCTCCTCGGCCGCCGCCGTCGTCGGCGGGCTCATGGCGGCGCGCGGTCTCGTCGCCGAGCCGGAGGCGCTCGACGACGCGACCGTCCTCGCCCTCGCCACCGAGTTCGAGGGCCACCCGGACAACGCCGCCCCCGCGATCCTCGGCGGGGCCACCGTCGCGTGGAGCGGGCCGGACGGGCGTCCGGACGCCGCGCGCCTCACCGTCGGGGCGCACGTGCGCCCGACCGCGCTCGTCCCGCCCGG
>NZ_VDFS01000049.1:20971-46631 GCF_006151955.1 Georgenia sp. 311
GCGCTCCGTGCTGCCGCGCCAGGTGACGCACGAGGACGCCGCGTTCAACGCCGGCCGCTCCGCCCTGCTCGTCCTCGCCCTCGACCGGCGGCCCGACCTGCTCCTGCCCGCCACCGACGACCGGCTGCACCAGCGACAGCGCGCCGTCGTCATGGAGGAGTCGCTGGCGGTCATCGACACGCTGCGCGAGCTCGGGCTGCCCGCCGTCGTCTCCGGCGCGGGGCCGAGTGTCCTCGTCCTCACCCGCGTCGACGCCGCGCACCTCGCCGCGTTCACCCGGCACGGCTGGCAGGTGCACACCCCCGCCGTCAGCGACCACGGCGCCCGCCTCCTGCCCACCACCTGACCGGGTCCGCTCCCCGCGCGAAGCTCGGCCGTCGCGCAAAACTCCGCTGTCGAGCGAAACTCCGCTGTCGCGAGAGCGGGATTCTGTGCGAGAGCGGGATTCTGTGCGAGAGCGGAGTTCTGCGCGAGAGCGGGATTCTGTGCGAGAGCGGAGTTGTGCGCGAGAGCGGAGTTGTGCGCGAGAGCGGGATTCTGCGCGAGAGCAGAGTTGTGCACGAGAGCGGGGTTCTGCGCGAGAGCGGGGTTCTGCGGGTTCCGGGTGCCCGCAAAAGGTCGGCTGTTACACTGGCCGGGCTCCGACCGTGACTGATCCCACCGCGGGTGTCCTCACCGAGTCGGCGTACCACCCCCCGATCCCAGACCGCGTGCTGCGGTCATGGTCGAGCGGACACATCCCGGCGGCATCGACGCCGGACTCACCAGGCCCCGATCGGGCCGATTTCCGAGGGAAGGAACCTCGTGACAGAACAGCTTGACGCCACCGCCGCCCCCAAGGCATCCGGTGGCTCGCTGAGCGCCATGCGCCTTGCCGAGCTCCAGTCGCTGGCCGCCGAGATGGGGCTCAAGGGCACCGCGCGCATGCGCAAGAGCGACCTCGTCACCGCGATCCGCGACGCGCGGAGCGGCGGTGCGTCGTCCACCACCTCCGGGCAGAACGGCGCCGGCGCCGCGAAGCCCGAGCCGGCGACCGACGCCCCCGAGCCCGCAGCAGACGCGGCCCCCGCCTCCGAGGCGCCCTCGCGCCGCGGCCGCTCCCGTCGGGCCGGCGCCGAGGCAGGTGCCCCTGCTCGTGCCGAGGAGCCCGCCCGCAGCGAGGAGCCCGCCCGCAGCGAGCAGCCCGCCCGCAGCGAGCAGCCCGCCCGTGGTGAGCGGCGGACCCGCGGCGAGCAGCCCGCCAACGGTGAGCAGCAGGCCCGCGCCGAGCGCCCCGCGCGCGGCGAGCGGCCGGCCGAGACCCCCACCGACGAGGACCGCGCCGAGCGGACCCGCTCCGGTGAGCAGCTCACGCTGCCGGAGATCCCCGAGCGCGCGCCGCGCCGCGAGCGCCGGCCCGAGACCGAGCGCCAGCAGCGCGAGCCGGTCGACCGTGAGCGCGCCGTCAAGGCGCTCGAGGCGATCGAGCTGCCCGCCCCGCGCGACGAGGCTGAGGAGCGGGGCGAGGCCCGCCGCCTCGACGGCGAGGCCGGCCGGAGCGGCCGGCGTCGCAACCGCGACCGCAACCGCAAGCGCCGCGGCACGGGCTCCGACCTCGCCGCGCTCGAGGAGCCGGAGGTGAGCGAGGACGACGTCCTGCTCCCCGTCGCCGGCATCCTCGACATCCTCGAGAGCTACGCGTTCGTCCGCACGAGCGGCTACCTGCCCGGGCCCAACGACGTCTATGTCTCGCTCAACCAGGTGAAGAAGTACGGCCTGCGCCGCGGCGACGCCGTCACCGGTGCCGTGCGGCAGCCGCAGGAGGGCGAGCAGCAGCGCCAGAAGTTCAACGCGCTCGTCCACCTCGACTCGGTGAACGGCGCCCCGGCGGACCGCATGCGCACCCGACCGGAGTTCGCCAAGCTCACCCCGCTCTACCCCGAGGAGCACCTGCGCCTGGAGACGGGTCCGCAGAAGCTCACCCAGCGGGTCATCGACCTCGTCGCCCCCATCGGCAAGGGCCAGCGCGGCCTCATCGTCGCCCCGCCCAAGGCGGGCAAGACGATCATCATGCAGCAGATGGCCAACGCGATCACGACCAACAACCCCGAGGTCCACCTCATGGTCGTGCTCGTGGACGAGCGGCCCGAAGAGGTCACCGACATGGAGCGGACGGTCAAGGGTGAGGTCATCGCCTCGACCTTCGACCGCCCCGCGTCCGACCACACGATCGTCGCCGAGCTCGCCATCGAGCGTGCCAAGCGGCTCGTCGAGCTGGGCCAGGACGTCGTCGTCCTCCTCGACTCCATCACCCGGCTCTCCCGCGCCTACAACCTCGCGGCGCCGGCGTCGGGCCGGATCCTGTCCGGCGGCGTCGACGCGTCCGCGCTCTACCCGCCGAAGCGGTTCTTCGGCGCGGCGCGGAACATCGAGAACGGCGGCTCGCTCACCATCGTCGCCTCGGCGCTGGTGGAGACCGGCTCGAAGATGGACGAGGTGATCTTCGAGGAGTTCAAGGGCACCGGGAACATGGAGCTGCGGCTCTCCCGCTCGCTCGCGGACCGGCGCATCTTCCCGGCCGTCGACGTCAACGCCTCCGGCACCCGCCGCGAGGAGCTGCTCATGTCGCCGGACGAGCTGAAGATCGTGTGGAAGCTCCGCCGGGTCATGGGGGGCCTGGACCAGCAGCAGGCGATCGAGCTGCTGCTCGGCAAGATGCGGGAGACGAGCTCGAACGCCGAGTTCCTCCTCACCGTGCAGAAGACCACCCCGGGTGTGAGCAACGACTGACCCGGAACATTTTCCGACACCGCGGCGTTCTGGCACACTGGACCGTCGGCTTCCGGTTCACGGCGGGCGTTGCGCGCCGACCCGGGAGTGAAGCACACCAAGGAGACACACATGAAGCAGGGCATTCACCCCGAGTACGTCACCACCACGGTGACGTGCACCTGTGGGAACACCTTCGAGACCCGCTCCACCGCGACCGAGGGCAAGATCAACGCTGACGTCTGCAGCGCCTGCCACCCGTTCTACACGGGCAAGCAGAAGATCCTCGACACCGGTGGCCGCGTCGCGCGCTTCGAGCAGCGGTACGGCAAGCGGAAGTAGGACCTCGTCAGCGCCGGTGGGTCAGCCCACCGGCGCTGTCGTCTGCCCACCTGCAGGTCGGTGAGAAGGGAGCGCACGCGTGAGTCATGAGGACTTCTCGGCCGTCGAGCCGATGCTGGCCGAGCACGCGCAGATCGAGCGGGAGCTCGCCGACCCGGAGGTCCACGCGGACGCCGGGCGGGCCAAGCGGCTCGGTCGCCGGTACGCCGAGCTCACGCGCGTCGTCGCCGCCTACAAGGACTGGCGCCGCGCGGCCGACGACGCCGAGGCCGCCGCCGAGCTCGCGGAGATGGACGACGCCTTCGCCGCGGAGCTGCCGGCGCTGCGCGAGTCCGCCGACGCCGCCGCCGAGCACCTGCGCGGCGTCCTCGTCCCGCGCGACCCCGACGACGGGCGCGACGTCATCCTCGAGATCAAGGCGGGGGAGGGCGGGCAGGAGTCCGCGCTCTTCGCCGGCGACCTCCTGCGCATGTACCTGCGCTTCGCGGAGCGGCGCGGCTGGAGCACCCAGCTGCTCAGCGCGACCGAGTCCGACCTCGGCGGCTACAAGGACGTCGCGGTCGCCGTGAAGTCCCGCTCGCTGCAGGACCCGGCCGACGGCGTGTGGGCGAGCCTGAAGTACGAGGGCGGCGTCCACCGGGTGCAGCGCGTGCCGGTGACCGAGTCGCAGGGCCGCATCCACACCTCGGCGGCGGGCGTCCTCGTCCTGCCCGAGGTGGACGACCCGGGCGAGGTCGAGATCGACCAGAACGACCTGCGGATCGACGTCTACCGCTCGTCGGGACCCGGCGGGCAGAGCGTCAACACGACCGACTCCGCCGTGCGCATCACGCACCTGCCCACGGGCATCACCGTGTCGATGCAGAACGAGAAGTCCCAGCTGCAGAACCGCGAGGCGGCCCTGCGCGTCCTGCGGGCGCGGCTGCTCGCCGCCCGCCAGGAGGAGGCGCAGGCCGCGGCGTCGGCGACGCGCCGCTCCCAGGTGCGCACCGTCGACCGCTCCGAGCGGATCCGGACGTACAACTACCCGGAGAACCGGATCGCGGACCACCGCACCGGGTTCAAGGCCTACAACCTCGACCACGTGCTCGACGGCGACCTCGACGCCCTCATCGGCTCGGCCGTCGAGCTGGAGGCCGCCGAGCGCCTGGCCGCCGCCACCGACCCGAATGCCTGAGGGCCTCGGCTCCCGCGTCGAGCTCGCGCCCGTGGGGAACTCCGCTGTCGTGCGGAAGTCGGCTGTCGCGGGGAAGTCGGCTGTCGCGCGGAACTCGGCTGTCGTGCGGAACTCGGCTGTCGTGCGGAACTCGGCTGTCGCGGGGGAGTGGGGTGGCGCTCGGGTGTGGGGCGGGGGGCTGCTGTGGCGGTGAGCTGGCGCGAGGCGGTGCGCGGGGCGACGACCCTGCTCGCCGAGGCCGGCGTGCCCTCGCCCGACGTCGACGCCCGGCTGCTCGCCGAGCACGTGCTCGGGGGCCTGCTCGTCACGGCCGGTGCACCCTCGCGCGAGGAGCTCACCTCCTACGCGGGCCTCGTCGAGCGGCGCGCGCGGCGCGAGCCGCTCCAGCACCTCACCGGCGAGATGTTCTTCCGCCACCTGCGGCTCACCGCCGCGCCGGGCGCCTTCGTCGTGCGCCCGGAGACCGAGCTCGTCGCCGAGGAGGCGATCACCGCGGCCCGGCGCACGCCCTCCCCGCGCGTCGTCGACCTGTGCACCGGCTCGGGCGCCATCGCCCTCGCCGTCGCCACCGAGGTGCCGGGCTCACAGGTGTGGGGCGTGGAGCTGAGCGAGGCCGCCCTCGCCGTCGCCCGGCGCAACGCCGCCGACCTCGCCCCGCAGGTGACGCTCGTCGCCGGGGACGCCGCCACGGCGCTGCCCGAGCTCGACGGCACGGTCGACGTCGTCGTCTCCAACCCGCCGTACGTCCCCCCGGACGCGGTGCCCCGCGACCCCGAGGTGCGCGACCACGACCCCGACCTCGCGCTCTACGGCGGCGGGCCGGACGGGCTCGAGGTGCCCCGGGCCGTCCTGCGCTCGGCCGCGCGGTTGCTGCGACCCGGCGGCACCGTCGTCATGGAGCACGCCGAGGTCCAGGCCGCCGCCGCCCGCGAGGCCGCCGAGGCCACCGGCGCCTTCGTCGACGTCCGGACCCTGCGCGACCTCAGCGGACGCGACCGGATGGTCCTCGCGCGGCGCTCCGACGGCTGAGCGCCACCCCGGCCACCCAGCCCAGCCCCACGCCGAGGATGTCGGCGACCACGTCCCACGGGTCGCCCGACCGGTCGGCGAGGAACACGTGCTGCACCACCTCGCTGCCCACCGCGTGCGCCAGGGCGAGGGGCACCACCCAGCGGGCGGGGAGGGCGGACCACAGCGCGAGGGCGACGACGAGCGCGAACACCGCGACGTGGACCACCTTGTCGGCCCCGGGCACACCGACGGCCCCCGTGGCCGGCACCCGCGGCGCGTAGAGCACCGCGAGGTGGAGCAGGAGCGCGAGGACGAGGAGCAGGCGGCGGAGGTGGACGGGCATCACTGCAAGGATGTCACCCCCGCGGCGCCGCCCGTGGGAAGATCCTCCCCGTGAGCGTGTACGACTGCACCCAGGCCGAGACCCGCGACGAGGGCGTCGCCGCCGCGGCCACCGCCCTGTCCCGCGGGCGCCTCGTCGTCCTGCCGACCGACACCGTCTACGGCATCGGCGCCTCGGCCTTCGACCCCGACGCCGTCGCCGCCCTGCTCGCCGCCAAGGGCCGGGGCCGGCAGAGCCCGCCGCCGGTCCTCGTGCCGGCGCCGGCCACCGTCGCCGGCCTCGCCGTCGACGTCCCCGCCGCCGTCACCACGCTCGTCGAGACGTTCTGGCCCGGGCCGCTCACCATCATCTGCCGCGCCCAGCCCACCCTCGCGTGGGACCTCGGGGACACCGGCGGCACCGTCGCGCTGCGCATGCCCGACGACGAGGTCGCCCTCGCCCTCCTCACCCGCACCGGGCCGCTCGCGGTCTCCAGCGCCAACCGCCACGGGCGCCCCGCGGCGACGACCGTCCTCGAGGCGGCCACCGCCCTGGGCGACAGCGTCGACGTCTACCTCGACGGCGGACCCTCGCGCGGGGGAGTGGCCTCGACCATCGTCGACGCCACCGGCCCCACCCTGCGCATCGTGCGGGCCGGGGCGCTGGGCCTCGCCGAGCTCGCCGCCGTCGTCCCCGGCATCGTCGGGCCCGACGGCGAGGCGGGCGACGCCGGGACCCCGGACGCGAAGGACGGTGCTGCGAGTCCGTGAGGGTCTACCTGCTCGTCATGCTCGTCGCGGCGGTCGTGACGTTCCTCGCCACTCCCGTCGCGCTGCGACTGGCGAGGGCGACGAACGCGCTCACCCCCGTCCGGGCCCGTGACGTGCACACGACGCCGACCCCGCGCCTCGGCGGCCTGGCGATGCTCGCCGGCTTCGCCGTCGCGCTGCTCCTCGCCTCGCGCGTCCCCTTCCTCGAGGGGGTCTTCAGCACCGCCCAGCCCTGGGCGATCCTCGGGGGCGCGGCGCTCGTCAGCCTCCTCGGGGTCGCCGACGACATCTGGGACCTCGACTGGATGACCAAGCTCGCCGGCCAGGTGCTGGCGGCGGGACTCATCGCCTGGCAGGGCGTCCAGCTCATCACCTTCCCGGTCTTCGGCCTCACGATCGGGTCGGCCCGGCTCTCCCTCGTCGCGACCGTGCTCGTCGTCGTCGTCGCGATCAACGCGGTGAACTTCGTCGACGGTCTGGACGGGCTCGCCGCAGGGATGGTGGGCATCGGGGGCCTCGCCTTCTTCGGCTACACCTACCTGCTCACCCGCGAGGCGACCCCCGGGGACTACTCCAGCCTCGCCGCGGTGGTGATCGCCGCCGTCGTCGGCACGTGCATCGGCTTCCTGCCGCACAACTTCCACCCGTCGCGCATCTTCATGGGCGACTCCGGCTCGATGTTCCTCGGCCTCACCGTCGCGGCCGCCGCCATCACCGTCACCGGACAGATCGACCCGGCGACGTTCTCCGCCGGTCAGGTGCTGCCCGCCTTCATCCCGATCATCCTGCCGGTCGCCGTCCTCCTCCTGCCGCTGCTCGACATGACCCTCGCCGTCGCCCGGCGGCTGCGGGCCGGCCAGTCGCCCTTCCAGGCCGACCGGATGCACCTGCACCACCGGCTGCTCGAGTGGGGACACAGCCACCGGCGCGCGGTCCTCGTCATGTACCTGTGGACGGCGGTCATCTCCTTCAGCGCCGCGGCGCTCGTCGTCTTCGACCGGCGCGTCGTCCTCGTCGTCAGCGCGGTGGCCGTCGTCGTCGCCCTCCTCGTCACCATCGGCAAGCTGCCCGGGCTGCGCCGCACACCTCCCTCCGAGAAGGAGTCCGTATGACCACCGCCCCCTCCCCCCTGCGCGCCATGTTCACCGTGGTGCTGCGCAGGATGGCCCTCCTCCTCGCGGTCCTCGCCGTCGGCGGCTGCCTCGTCGGCTACCTCGCGGCCGGGTCGCAGGGCCTGTGGGGCGGGGTGCTCGGCACCGGGCTCGCCGCGTTCTTCCTCCTCACGACCTCGGTCGTCATGCTCGCGACGGCGGACAAGCCGCTGCACGTCGCGAGCGCGGCGCTCGTCGGCAGCTGGCTGGCCAAGGTCGTCGTCGTCTTCGTCGTCCTCCTCATCGTGCGCGACCTCGACTTCTACGACCCGCTCGTGTTCTTCGTCACACTGGCCCTGGCGATCCTCGGCTCGCTGGCGATCGAGATGTCAGCCGCGCTGCAGTCGCGGGTGCCGCACGTGGACCCCGGTGCTCGCGCGGACGAGGACGTCCCGGGCGCCTGACCGGCGACTCCGTACTCCCGGCCGGCCCGGCGACGCCCTGCGCAGGCCGCGCCGTCACCCTCACGCACCGCCGGGACGAAGGTCCGGGACGCCGTGGGCCGCGCCGTGGTTGGCGGAGCCCGCTGCGGGAGTGCGTTAGGCTGGGGCAAGTCCTGACATCGCGGTCCTTCACCGCAATCCCGACCAGCTCTGGGGGTTCGTCCTGTCTGCCGCTGCGCCCCTCCTCCCCTTGGCCGCAGGCATCATCACCGCCGCGGGCGATGGTGAGGGCTTCCACGCCCCGACGCTCCAGGGGGAGTTCTTCCCCGGTCCGATCCTCTTCGCGGGCACGCCGTTCGAGTTCAACCGGATCATGCTCGTGCGCGTCGTCGCCACGATCCTCATCGTCACGGTGTTCTGGCTCGCTGCCCGCCGCGCCCGGCTCGTCCCGGGCCGCTTCCAGGGCGCGATCGAGATGGCCCTCGACTTCGTCCGCGTGAACATCGCCGAGGAGGTCCTGGGCAAGGAGAGCGGACGGCGCGCCACCGCGCTGCTCACCGTGATCTTCTTCGGCGTCTTCGCCATGAACATCACCGGTGTCATCCCGCTCCTCAACATCGCGGGCTCCTCGGTCATCGGCGTGCCGCTCGTCTTCGCGGCCATCGCCTACGTCGGCTTCATCGTCGCGGGCGTGCGCTCCCAGGGCGCGGGGGGCTTCCTCAAGTCCTCGCTCTTCCCGCCCGGGGTGCCGAAGTTCCTCTACGTGATCCTCACGCCGATCGAGTTCCTCTCGACGTTCATCCTGCGGCCGATCACGCTGACGATCCGTCTCCTCGCGAACATGCTCGTGGGCCACCTGCTCCTCGTGCTGTGCTTCGGGGCGACCCACTACCTCTTCTTCGAGGCGGCCGGCACCTTCAAGGTGCTCGGCGGCGTCACCCTGGCAGCGGGCCTCGCGTTCACGGTCTTCGAGATCTTCATCGCGGCCCTCCAGGCCTTCATTTTCACCCTCCTCACGGCTGTGTACATCCAGCTCTCCGAGGAAGCGCACTGACCTAGTCCCGGCTCGGTCACCTCACGTGACGGAGCCAACCACCGAGACGTGCCGGGCGCGGGCCCGGTACCCCAATGGAAGGAACACCCTGTGGAACTGACCGGCGACATTGCCACCATCGGATACGGCCTCGCGACCATCGGCCCCGGTATCGGTCTGGGCCTGCTCGTCGCGAAGACCCAGGAGGCCACGGCTCGTCAGCCTGAGGTCGCCGGTCCGCTGCGCGTCAACATGTTCATCGGTGCGGCCCTCGTCGAGGCGCTCGGCCTGATCGGCTTCGCCGCGGGCTTCGTGTTCTGATGCTGCCCACGGCCCTGGTCCGGGCGGCGGGGGAGGGACAGAACCCGCTCCTGCCGGCGGACTACGACATCATCTGGTCGCTGGTCTGCACCGCGATCATCGCCTTCTTCTTCGTCAAGAAGATCCTTCCGGTCTTCACGCGCATCCTCGACGAGCGCACCGAGAAGATCGAGGGCGGCCTCAAGGCCGGCGAGAACGCCCGGGCCGAGGCCGAGGCGCTGCGTGCCGAGATCGAGCGCGAGCTCGTCGAGGCGCGTGTCGAGGCGGCTCGCGTTCGCGAGCAGGCCGCCGACGACGCGAAGGTCATCGCCGCGGACGTCAAGGCCAAGGCCCACACCGAGGCGGAGCGGATCCTCGACAGCGCCAAGCGCCAGATCGAGGCCGAGCGTCAGCAGGCCGCCACGACCCTGCGCACCGACATCGGTGTGCTGGCCACGACCCTCGCCGAGCGCATCGTCGGGGAGTCCCTCGCCGACGAGCAGCGTCGTCAGCGGGTCATCGACCGGTTCCTCGACGAGCTCGAGGCGCAGACCGACCAGGCTCCGCAGAAGGTCGGCGGAGCGACGGAGGCGTGATGCGAGCGAGCAGCCAGGCCGCGCTGTCCGCGGCGAGCGAGCGGTGGGAGGTCTCCCTGCGGGAGGCCGGGGAGCGCGGGCGTGAGCTCGGTTCCCAGCTCTACGAGGTGGCCGACGCCCTCGCGGGCTCCGGTTCCCTGCGCAGGGCGCTGACCGACCCCGGGCGCACCGGGGACGCCAAGGCGCGCCTCGTCGGCGCGCTCTTCGACGGCAAGGTCGCCCCCGAGGTCGTCGACCTGCTCGCCGGCATGGTCCGCTCCCGCTGGTCGCGGGAGGAGGACCTCGGCCTCGCGGTCGAGGAGCTCGCCGCAGCGTCGGTGCTCTCCGCCGCGCAGTCGCGCGACGCGCTGCTCGAGGTGGAGGAGGAGCTGTTCCACACCGAGCGGCTGCTCGCCTCCAGCCGTGAGCTGCGGGCCGCGCTCGCCGAGCGGGACGTCGACCCGCAGCGGCGTGCGGCACTGCTCGACTCCCTCATCGCCGCCGCGAGCCCGGAGACCCGGCTGCTGGTCCACCGGATGGTCACGACGCCGTGGGCGGGCTCGCTCATCAGCGCCCTGCGCCACGTCGGTGAGCTCGCCGCCGCCCGCCGTGACCGGTTGGTGGCAGGAGTGACCGCGGCCGCGCCGCTCACCCAGGAGCAGGAGGCCCGGCTGGGCCGCATCCTGGAGGGCGCGTACGGCCGTTCCGTCCAGATCAACGTCGGGGTGGACCCCGCGGTGATCGGCGGCATGCGGATCCAGGTCGGCGCCGAGGTCATCGACGGCACGACGCTCGCCCGCCTCCAGGACGCCCGACGCCGGTTCGCCGGCTGACCCCGACACCCGCACCACAGACGAGACGCGACCACCCGGTCGCCAAGGAGAAGGAACTTCAATGGCCGAGCTGACGATCAAGCCCGAGGAGATCAGGGCGGCGCTGGACAGCTTCGTCGACTCCTACCAGCCGACCGAGGCGGTGGGTGAGGAGGTCGGTCGCGTCACCGTCGCCGGTGACGGCATCGCGCGGGTCGAGGGACTGCCCGGGACGATGGCGAACGAGCTGCTGCGCTTCGAGGACGGCACCCTGGGCCTCGCGCTCAACCTCGACGTGCGCGACATCGGCGTCATCGTGCTCGGTGAGTTCACCGGCATCGAGGAGGGCCAGACGGTGCACCGCACCGGCGAGGTGCTCTCCACCCCCGTGGGCGAGGAGTTCCTCGGCCGCGTCGTCGACCCGACCGGCCGGCCGATCGACGGCTTGGGCCCGATCAACGCCGAGACCACCCGCGCCCTGGAGCTCCAGGCGCCCGGCGTCATGGCGCGAAAGAGCGTGCACGAGCCGCTCCAGACCGGCATCAAGGCCATCGACTCGATGATCCCGATCGGCCGTGGCCAGCGTCAGCTCATCATCGGCGACCGCGGCACCGGCAAGACGGCCATCGCCGTGGACACGATCCTCAACCAGAAGGCGAACTGGGACAGCGGCGACCCCGACAAGCAGGTCCGCTGCATCTACGTCGCCATCGGCCAGAAGGGCTCGACGATCGCGTCGGTCCGCGGACGCCTCGAGGCCGCCGGCGCGCTGGAGTACACGACGATCGTCGCGGCTCCCGCCTCCGACCCGGCCGGCTTCAAGTACATCGCCCCCTACACCGGTTCGGCCATCGGCCAGCACTGGATGTACCAGGGCAAGCACGTCCTCATCGTCTTCGACGACCTGTCCAAGCAGGCCGAGGCCTACCGCGCCGTGTCGCTCCTCCTGCGCCGCCCGCCGGGCCGTGAGGCCTACCCGGGTGACGTCTTCTACCTCCACTCCCGGCTGCTCGAGCGCTGCGCCAAGCTCTCCGACGCGCTGGGTGCGGGCTCGATGACCGGCCTGCCGATCATCGAGACCAAGGCGAACGACGTGTCGGCGTACATCCCGACGAACGTCATCTCGATCACCGACGGACAGATCTTCCTCCAGTCCGACCTGTTCAACGCCGACCAGCGCCCCGCCGTCGACGTCGGCATCTCGGTGTCCCGCGTCGGTGGTGACGCCCAGGTCAAGGCGATGAAGAAGGTCTCCGGCACGCTGAAGATCACCCTCGCCCAGTACCGCTCGATGGCGGCCTTCGCGATGTTCGCCTCGGACCTCGACCCGACGACGCGCCAGCAGCTCACCCGCGGCGAGAAGCTCATGGAGCTCCTCAAGCAGCCGCAGTACTCCCCGTACGCGGTGGAGGACCAGATCGCCTCGATCTGGGCGGGCACCAACGGTTACCTCGACGACGTCGAGACCAACGAGGTCCGCCGCTTCGAGAGCGAGATGCTCGACCACCTGCGCCGCACGACCGACGTCCTCCAGACGCTCGCGACGACGGGCAAGCTCGAGAAGGAGACCGAGGAGGCGCTGCGCGCCGGCGTCGAGGACTTCCGCAAGGGCTTCCTCGCCGGGGACGGGACGCTGTCCTCCGAGCCCGCCGCTCCCGAGGCCGACCCGCTGGTCGAGACCGAGCAGGAGCAGATCGTCGCCGAGAAGCGGGGCTGAGCCTTGGGTGCTCAGCAGCGCGTCTACAAGCAGCGGATCCGCTCGACGCAGACGCTCAAGAAGATGTTCCGCGCGATGGAGCTCATCGCCGCGTCGCGGATCGGGCGCGCCCGGGACCAGGCCACCAAGGCCAGCCCGTACGCCCTGGCCCTGACGCGGGCGACCTCCGCCGTCGCGGCGCACGCCCACACCGGGCACCCGCTGCTCCAGGAGCGCACGGACACCAACCGCGTGGCGGTGCTCGTCCTCACGGCGGACCGCGGCATGGCCGGCTCCTACACCGCCAGCGTGCTGCGGGCGGCGGACCAGCTCATCGACCGGCTCACCGAGCAGGGCAAGGAGATCGACCTCTACGTCGTCGGACGTCGCGGGATCGGCTTCTACTCCTTCCGCGGGCGCCGCGTCGTCGACAGCTGGGAGGGGCAGTCGGACAAGCCCGACGCCTCCCTGGCCAAGGAGATCGCCGACGTCGTGCTCAAGGCGTTCCTCGCCCCGGCCGACGAGGGCGGGGTGGGCGAGCTCCACATCGTCTTCACCAAGTTCGTCTCGATGGTCAGCCAGGAGCCGTTCGTGCGGCGCATGCTGCCGCTCGAGGTCGTCGACGGTGTCGCCGAGCCGGGCGCCAAGCCGCTGCCGCTGTACGAGTTCGAGCCCTCCGCCGAGGCCGTCCTCGACCAGCTGCTGCCGCTGTACGTGCGCAGCCGCATCTACAACGCGCTGCTGCAGGCCGCCGCCTCCGAGCTGGCCAGCCGGCAGCGCGCCATGCACACCGCCGTCGAGAACGCCGACGAGCTCATCGGGACCTACACCCGGTTGGCGAACACGGCACGACAGGCCGAGATCACCCAGGAGCTCACCGAGATCGTCTCGGGAGCCGACGCACTGGCGGCGAGCTGACGTGCGTCCTGACCCCAGTGCCGTCACAGCGAAGGAAGACTGACATGACTGCCACGACGACCGACCCCAGCACCGAGCACGCCGCGCCCGGCGTCGGGCGGATCGCCCGGGTGACCGGACCGACGATCGACGTCGAGTTCGCGCCCGACGAGATCCCCTCGATCTACAACGCGCTCGTCGCCTCGGTGGACAAGTCCACCATCGGCCAGGGCGAGGGCATCCTCGAGATGACCTTCGAGGTGAACCAGCACCTCGGTGACAACCTCGTGCGCGCCGTCGCGCTCAAGCCGACCGACGGCCTCGTCCGCGGCATGGAGGTGCGCGACACCGGCAGCCCGATCACCGTGCCGGTCGGTGACGTCACCAAGGGTCACGTCTTCTCCGTGACGGGTGAGCCGCTCAACCTCGCCGAGGGCGAGACCCTCGAGATCACCGAGCGGTGGCCCATCCACCGCAAGCCCCCGCGCTTCGACGAGCTCGAGGCCAAGACCCAGATGTTCGAGACGGGCATCAAGGTCATCGACCTCCTCACCCCGTACGTCCAGGGTGGGAAGATCGGCCTCTTCGGTGGTGCGGGCGTCGGCAAGACCGTCCTCATCCAGGAGATGATCCAGCGCGTGGCGCAGGACCACGGCGGTGTGTCGGTGTTCGCCGGTGTCGGTGAGCGCACCCGTGAGGGCAACGACCTCATCGTCGAGATGGAGGAGGCCGGCGTCTTCGACAAGACCGCGCTGGTCTTCGGCCAGATGGACGAGCCGCCGGGCACCCGCCTGCGCGTCGCACTGTCCGCGCTGACGATGGCCGAGTACTTCCGCGACGTGCAGAAGCAGGAGGTGCTGCTCTTCATCGACAACATCTTCCGCTTCACGCAGGCCGGTTCGGAGGTCTCCACGCTGCTGGGCCGCATGCCCTCCGCGGTGGGCTACCAGCCGAACCTCGCCGACGAGATGGGCATCCTCCAGGAGCGCATCACGTCCACTCGCGGTCACTCGATCACCTCGCTGCAGGCGATCTACGTCCCGGCCGACGACTACACCGACCCGGCGCCCGCGACGACGTTCGCGCACCTCGACGCCACGACCGAGCTCTCGCGTGACATCGCCTCGCGCGGTCTCTACCCGGCCGTGGACCCGCTGGCCTCGACCTCGCGCATCCTCGACCCGCAGTTCGTGGGCCAGGAGCACTACGAGGTCGCGACCCGCGTGAAGTCGATCCTGCAGAAGAACAAGGAGCTGCAGGACATCATCGCGATCCTCGGCGTCGACGAGCTGTCCGAGGAGGACAAGATCACCGTCGCCCGGGCCCGCCGCATCGAGCAGTTCCTCTCGCAGAACACCTACACCGCGGTGAAGTTCACCGGTGTCGAGGGCTCCACGGTGCCCGTCGCCGAGACGGTCGAGGCCTTCCGTCGCATCGCCGACGGCGAGTACGACCACATCCCGGAGCAGGCGTTCTTCAACATCGGTGGCATCGAGGACCTCGAGCGCACCTGGTCGAAGATGCAGAAGGAGTCCTGATCGCGGTGGCCCTGTCGGTGCAGATCGTGGGTCCGGACCGGACCCTGTGGAGCGGCGAGGCCAGCTCGGTGAGCGTGCCCGCCGCGGACGGCGAGCTCGGCATCCGGCCGGGCCGCCAGCCGGTCCTCGCCGTGCTCCGGCCCGGCAAGGTCCACCTCACGTCCACGGCGGGCGCCACGGAGTCGGTCGACATCCTCGGCGGGTTCGTGTCGGTCGACGACGACGACGTCATGATCGTCGTCGACGAGCACGACGAGCGGCGCGCGGACCACGCCGAAGCCGCCACCGAGCGCTGAGGTCTTGGGGCCGTGTCCTGGGCGTGGGTGCTGTGGGTGGCTCTCCTGCTCGCCGTGCTCGCCCTCGTCGCGGGCCTCGTCCTGCTCCTGCGGGTCCGCAGCCTGAGCAGGGTGGTCGGCTCCTTCGACTGTGCGTGGCGTGAGGCCGAGTCCCCGAGCTGGGTGAGCGGTGTCGCCGTCTACGGGGTCGACCGGATCGACTGGTACCGCATGGTGTCGCTGCGACCGGGCCCCCGGGCCCGGTGGCGGCGCAGCGAGCTCGTCATCGACCCGTCCCGGCGGGTGCTGCCGGGCAGCGCCTGGGGGGCGGTCGAGGTGCGCTGCCACGCCCGGGGCGGGGACTTCTTCCTTGCCCTGGAGCCGGCCGCCCTCGCCGGTCTGACGAGCTGGCTCGAGGCCAGCCCGCCGGTCGACCGCGGCGCCGCCTAGGTCCGCACCGCCGGCCGCCCACCCGCGCGGCCGGCGGACAGAAGTGTCATCGCCGCGGACAGCGGCATCCAGGGGAGGAACGCCCATGCGTACGGTCATCGCCCGGTGCTCGGTCGACTACACCGGCCGGCTGGACGCCCACCTCGCGCTGGCCACCCGGCTGCTCATGGTCAAGGCCGACGGCTCGGTGCTCGTCCACTCCGACGGCGGGTCCTACAAGCCGCTGAACTGGATGAGCCCGCCGTGCCGGCTCGAGGTCGCCCCGCCTGCCGAGGAGGACGCCGCCGCCGGCGTCACCGAGGTCTGGACGGTGCAGAACGCCAAGAGCGACGACCGGCTGGTCGTGCGGATCCACGAGGTCCTTCACGACGGGTCCTACGACCTCGGCGTGGACCCGGGCCTGGTCAAGGACGGCGTCGAGGCCCACCTCCAGGAGCTCCTCGCCCAGCAGATCGAGCTCCTCGGCCCGGGCCACCGGCTCGTGCGCCGGGAGTACCCGACGGCGATCGGTCCGGTCGACATCCTCGCCCGCGACCCGCTCGAGCGGGCCGTCGCCGTGGAGATCAAGCGGCGCGGGGAGATCGACGGCGTCGAGCAGCTCACCCGCTACCTCGAGCTGCTCAACCGCGACCCGCTGCTGTCGCCCGTCCAGGGCGTGTTCGCCGCGCAGGAGATCAAGCCGCAGGCCCGGGTGCTCGCCGAGGACCGCGGGATCCGCTGCGTCGTCCTGGACTACAACGCCATGCGCGGGCTCGACGACGTGGAGTCGCGGCTCTTCTGACGCCGCGCGGCGCCGCGCCGACCGCGTTCGGGCGACGGACCGAGAGGCCAGCCGTCGGGCGGCGGCGGTGTGTTGGCACAATGGGGCCATGAGCGAAGCCCCCACCACACGCGTCCTGCGCGGTCGCGTCGTCACCCCCACCGCCGTCGTCGAGGACGGGGCCGTCGTCATCTCGGGCAGCGCGATCACGTGGGTCGGCGCCGCGGCCGACGCGCCGCCAGGGCTGCGTGAGGCCGTCGCCGCGGCCACGCCCGTCGAGGGCTACGTCCTGCCCGGTCTCGTCGACCTCCACTGCCACGGCGGTGGCGGGGCGAGCTTCCCCGACGCCGAGGACGCCGAGACCGCGCGCACCGCCGCCGCCGAGCACCTGCGCCACGGCACGACCTCGCTCGTCGCCTCGCTCGTCACCGCGCCGCCGGACGTCCTGCGCGCCCGTACCGACGTCCTCGTCGAGCTCGTCGAGGCCGGTGACCTCGCCGGCATCCACTACGAGGGCCCGTTCATCTCCGCCGACCGCTGCGGGGCGCAGAACCCCGCCGCGATCCAGGAGCCCGACGCCGACCTCACCCGCGAGCTCCTCGAGCGCGGCCGGGGGCACGTCGTGACGATGACCCTCGCCCCCGAGGCGCCCGGCGTCACCGGCCAGGGCGGGGTGAGCCAGGCGCTCATCGCCGGGGGAGCGCTGCCCTCCTTCGGCCACACCGTCGCCACCGCGGACCAGGCACGGGCGGCCGTCCGCGAGGCGGGGGACCTGCTCGCCGCGGAGGCCGGCGCGCGCTCGTCCCGCGCGACCGTCACCCACCTGTGCAACGGGATGAACCCCATGCACCACCGCGACCCCGGGCCCATCCCCGAGTTCCTCGCCGCCGCGCGCGAGGGTCGCCTCGTCCTCGAGCTCATCGGCGACGGCACCCACCTCGACCCCGCCCTCGTGCGTGCGTTCTTCGAGATCGCCGGCCGGGAGAACATCGTCCTCGTCACCGACGCGATGGCCGCGGCCGGCATGCCCGACGGTGACTACCAGCTCGGCTCCCTCGCCGTCACCGTCGCCGACGGCGTCGCCCGCCTCACCGGCGGCAGCGCCATCGCCGGCGGCACCGCGCACCTGCTCGACGTCGTGCGCACGACCGCGGCCGGCGGGGTCGACCTCGTCGACGCCGTCTACGCGGCGTCCACCGGACCCGCCGTCGTCCTGGGGGACCCGGCGGTCGGTGCGCTCGAGGCAGGACGGCGCGCCGACGTCCTGGTCACCGACACGGACCTGCGTCCGGTCGAGATCCTGAAGGACGGGGTGAGCATCTGATGTGGGAGGACTTCCGCTGGGGCGCGGCCACCGCTGCCTACCAGGTCGAGGGCGCCGCCCGGGAGGACGGGCGAGGCCCGTCGATCTGGGACACCTTCGCCCACACCCCCGGCAAGGTGCTGGGCGGGGACACCGGCGACGTCGCCGCCGACCACTACCACCGCTGGCAGGAGGACGTCGCGCTCATGGCGGCCCTCGGGCTGCAGAGCTACCGGCTGTCGGTCTCCTGGTCGCGGGTGCAGTCCGGCGGGCGTGGCCCGCTCAACCCGGCGGGCGTGGCGTTCTACCGCCGGCTCCTGGACGAGCTCGTCGCCCACGACATCGCACCGGTCGTCACGCTCTACCACTGGGACCTGCCGCAGGAGCTCGAGGACGCCGGCGGCTGGCCGAACCGGGAGACCGCGTACGCCTTCGCCGAGTACGCCCGGCTCATGGCCCGCGAGCTCGGTGACCGGGTGGCGCTGTGGACGACGCTCAACGAGCCGTGGTGCTCGGCCTTCCTCGGCTACGCCTCCGGTGTCCACGCGCCGGGGCGCACCGAGCCGGCCGCCGCGCTCGCCGCGGCCCACCACCTCAACCTCGCCCACGGTCTCGCCACCCAGGCGATCCGTGCCGAGCTCGGTGAGCACACGCCGGTGTCGGCCGCGCTCAACGTCCACGTCACCCACCCCGCCGACCCGGAGTCGGCCGCCGACCTCGAGGCCGTGGCCCAGATCAACGCCGTCGGCAACCACGTCTTCCTCGGGCCGATGCTCGACGGCAGCTACCCCACGCGGCTCCTGCGCGACACCGCCCACGTCACCGACTGGTCCTTCGTCGAGCCGGGGGACCTCACGACGGCCCGGCAGCGGATGGACGTGCTCGGCGTCAACTACTACTCGACCCAGCTCGTGCGCCGCTACGGCGGGGACGGGCCGGCCCCGCGGGCCGACGGGCACGGCGCCTCCTCGGCCTCCCCGTGGGTCGGGGCCGACACCGTCGAGTTCCTCCCCGTCGCGCCGCCGCACACGGCGATGGGCTGGAACGTCGCGCCGGAGGCGCTCGAGGAGCTCCTCCTCGCGCTGGACAACGCCTACCCGGACCAGCCGCTGCTCGTCACGGAGAACGGCGCGGCCTACGAGGACGTCGTCGCCCCCGATGGGCGCATCCACGACCAGGCGCGGGTGGCGTACTACCGCGACCACATCGCCGCCGTGCTCCGCGCCCGCGAGGCCGGCGTCGACGTCCGCGGCTACACGGCGTGGTCCCTCATGGACAACTTCGAGTGGGGCTACGGCTACTCCAAGCGGTTCGGCATCGTCCGGGTCGACTACGAGACGCTCGAGCGCACGCCCAAGGACTCCGCGCTCTGGTACCGCGAGGTCATCCGCACCGGGCGGCTGCCCGGCGTCGAGGAGGCGGCGGCGCTGCCCGTGCTCGGGGCCGGCGACGCACACGCCGCGCAGTCCTCGGACCGCTGATGGCGCGCGCCCGGCGCGGCCGCAAGCGCCCTTACGCCGACCCCTACGTCCCGCTGGACCCGGACCGGCTCGGGTCGGTCCCGCGGCACGAGACCGGGCCCGGCGGGGAGAGCTACACCGTGCGTCAGGTGCGCGGCGGGGAGAAGGCCTACCGGTGCCCCGGCTGCCACCAGCTCGTCCCGCCGCACACCCCGCACGTCGTCGCGTGGCCCGACGAGCCGCTGCTCGGTGGGGGCCTGGAGGACCGGCGCCACTGGCACACCGCCTGCTGGCGGCGCGCCTGACCCCCTCCTCCTCGCCGAGGGATGGATCCTGCGGGTCCCCCGACCGGCTGCCGGGACGGGGGCGGCGTGCCATCCTCGGGGGCATGGACACCGGACCCCTCGCCATCCACCGCCACGGTCCCGAGACCGGCGTGCCGCTCGTGCTCCTCCACGGCTTCCCGCTCGACTCGCGGATGTGGGACGACGTCGTCGACCACCTGGGCGACCTGCCCGTGGTCCTCCTCGACGCACCCGGCTTCGGCGCCTCGCCGTCGCCCGCGGAGGTCGCGGCCGCGCTCGGGCGCGAGCCGGACCCGACGCTCGACACCGTGGCAGATGCCGTAGCCGAGACGCTGCGCTCGATGGAGGTCGAGCGCGCCGTCGTCGCCGGGCTGTCGATGGGCGGCTACATCCTCCTCGCGCTCGCCGAGCGGCACCGCGGGCTGCTCGCCGCCGTCGGGCTGCTCGACACGAAGGTCGACAGCGACCCCGACGAGGCGCACGCGAACCGGCTGAGGGTCGCCGAGGAGGCGGAGCGCACCGGGTCCGCCGCGGTCGCCGGGATGGTCGACACGGTCCTCGGGGAGACGACACTCACCGAGCGGCCCGAGGTCGTGGCCCGCATGCGGGAGTGGCTGAGCGAGGCGCCGGGGGAGGGCATCGCCTGGGCGCAGCGGGCGATGGCGGCCCGCCCCACCCGGATCAGCGCGCTCGAGGACCTCGAGGTGCCGGCGCTCGTCCTGCGCGGCGCCGAGGACGGGATGAGCCCGCAGGCCGCGGCCGAGACGATGTCGCGCGCTCTCGGCGGGCCGGTGGAGCTCGTCGTCGTGCCCCGGGTGGGGCACATGAGCGCGGTCGAGGACCCCGAGGCCGTGGCCGAGGCCCTGCGCGCCCTGCACGCCGCCGGGCTGGCCGCCGAGCGCGTCTGAGGGCTCGCGCGGGTCGGAGGACGGCTTACCGGCTCAGGCGTTCGGCGCGGTGTCCTGCGCGTCGCGCCAGCCCGGCAGGAGGCGCTCGAGGGCGACGGGCAGGTCGAGCGACTCCCCGTCCTTGCCGCCGGCGCCGAGCACGAGCGGGGGCGGGGTGGGGCGCAGCGTGACGCCGGTGAGCCGGTCGCGCAGCCCGAGCGGCGCGGTGAGGACGTAGAACTCGCCGTCGGTGCTCATGCCCGCGGCGCGGTCGGCGCGCAGGTACCAGCCGGTGACGTCGCTGCGGGCGCTGCCCTTCCCGCCGTAGCCGCGGACGTGGAGCCGCTCGGCCGGGAGCCGGTCACGGGCGACGGCGGCGAACTCCCGCAGGAGGCGCGCGGCGTGGTCGTGCTCTGCCTGGCGGCGCCGCTCGAGCATGTCCGCGTGGGCCTCGGCCGCTTCCCGGCGCTGGCGCGCCCAGTCCTGCTCGCTCACCCGCCCAGCCTACGGCGCCCCGGTGCGTGCACGATCCAGCGCTCGCGGGGAAGGGCTACTCGGAGGAGCGGGCGGCGTCCTCGTCCTGGGTGCGGCCGTGGGACAGTCGCAGCGCCCGGCCGCGCTCGACGTCCTCCTGCTGCTGCTCGGCCTTCTTGTCCGACGCCTTGGTGTCCCGCGGCGGCAGCTGGATGTGCTCCTCGGCCGCGATCCCGCCCTGGAGCTGGCGGGCGCGCTCGAGCTCGGCGTCGAACTCCGCGCCGAAGAGCAGCGCGAGGTTCATGATCCACAGCCACAGGAGGAAGACGATGACGCCGGCGAGGGCGCCGTACGTCTCGTTGTAGCTGCCGAACTGCGAGACGTAGATGCCCAGCGCGAGGGTGGCGAGCGCGGCGACGACGATCGCGATGACCGCGCCGATGCTGATCCAGCGGAGCTTGGGCTGCTTGACGTTCGGGGTGGCGTAGTAGAGCAGCGCGATGACGACGACGACGATGACGAGGAGCACCGGCCACTTGGCGATGTTCCACACGGTCACCGCTGTGGAGCCCAGCCCCACGACGTCGCCGACCGCCTGCGCGACCGGCCCGGTGACGACGAGGATGACGACCGCGAGGGCGACGAGGAGCAGGAGGACGAGGGTGAGCAGGTAGGTCAACGGCCGCAGCTTCCAGATCGGGCGGCCCTCGGGCACCTCGTAGATCCGGTTCATCGCCTTGGCGAACGCGGTGACGTAGTTCGACGCCGTCCACAGCGCGACGAGCAGGCCGATGATCAGGCCGATGCCGGGCGCGCCGACGTTCGTGATGTTCTCGATGACCGGCTCGACCTGCTTGAACGTGTCCTCGGGCAGGGTGTCCTCGAGCAGGGTGGTGACCTGGCTCGTGCCCTGCGACCCCTGGCCGACGAGGGAGAGGATGGAGGCGAGCGCGATGAGCGCGGGGAAGATCGACAGGACGGCGTAGTACGTGAGTCCGGCGGCGAGCGTCGTGCAGTCGTCCTTGAGGAACTCGCGGACCGACTTGCGCAGCACGTAGGTCCAGGACGGCTTGCGGATGTCGGCGGGGGAGTCGGGCTTGCGCGGGTGGTCGGGCCGGGTGTGGTCGTCGCTCGTCATGGTCGCTCCTGCGGTGGCGGTGTTCCATTGCAGCGTGGGGGCACCAGCCGGGCCGTGCAACCGGGGGAGTGTCCTACGGTGTGGGCATGGCAGGTCCTCTCCACGTCCGTCCCGCACGCCCCGACGACGCCGATGCGCTCGCCGACCTCGAGACCCGCGCGAGGCGCGAGGCGGAGGGCAGCGAGGAGGTCGGCGCCCCGCAGGACGCGGTGCAGCGGTGGCGCGACCGGCTCTCCGACCCGGGCGGGAGCATGACGTGGGTCGGGGTCGTGCGCGCGACGGGTGAGCCCGTCGGCATCGCGACCGCCGAGGCGACCGGACCGGGCGACCTGCGCCCGCTGCGGCTCCTGTCGCTCCACGTCGAGCCGCAGTGGCGGGGACAGGGCCTGGGCCAGGTCCTGCTCGACCACGCCGTCGGCGACGCCCCCTGCTACCTGTGGGTGGGGCAGGACGACGCCCGAGCCCAGCGCTTCTACGAGCGCAACGGCTTCGCGCCCGACGGCGCCCGGCGCGAGGAGCGCGCCGGGCCCGAGCTACGCCTGGTCCGCTGAGGGGAGGCCGCTCAGCGGCTCCGCTTGGTGTTCTTCCCGGGCCGGTCGTCCCGCACGGCCGGGAGCACGGACGTGTCGCCGGACACCGCCTCCATGACCTCGGTGCGCGCACCCTCCGCCTCAGCGGCGGGCGGCTCCTCGCCGGGGGTGTCCGCTGCGGGCTCATCGACGTCCGGGGTGGCCGCGCTGGCCTCGGGCTCGTCGTCGGTCGGCTCGTCCACGTCCGCCTCGGCGACCTCCTCGCCGGGGACCGGCGGCTCGGCGACGACGTCGTCCTCGACGGGCGCCTCCGCGATGACCTCGTCCGCGTCCTCGACGGGCGTCTCGGCGAGGACCTCGGCGACGACCTCGTCGATCTCGACGACGGTGCCGTCCTCGTCAACGACGACGGTCTCCTCCTCGACGACGTCATCCTCGACGAGGTTCTCCTCGAGGGCAGTGCCCTCGTCCTCGTCGGTGAGCACGTCCTCGACCGCGACCTCCGCCGCGGCGGCGAGGACGTCAGGGTCCGGTGCGCCCGGCTGCTCGTCGACGGCGGGCTCCGTGACAGCGGCCTGCTCCGTGACGGCGTCCTCCGCGGCCGCAGGCTGCTCCGCGGCACCGAACGCCGCGGCCGGGGCCGCGTGCGTCGTGAGCAGCCCGCGCAGCTCGGTGAGGTAGCGGGTGATGTCCTCGCGCTGACGGGCGAGGTCGGCGATCTCCGCCTGCAGGGTGTCGCGCTCGGCGCGGGCGGCGTCGGTCGTCTCGCGCAGGACGCGGTCCGCCTCGGCCTGGGCGTCGGCGACGAGCCGGTCGGCCTCGGCGCCCGCCTCGGCGAGCCGCTGGGCGGCCCCGGCGTCGGCGTCGGCCACGACGGTCCGCGTGCGCTCGAGGGACTCCGCCAGCCGGGCCTCGGCTGCCGCGGCGCGGCGCTCGGTCTCCTCGGCCAGCGCGGTCGTCGCCGCCCGTGCCTGCGCGTGGGCCTCGGCCGCGGCGCGCTCGGTCTCCTCGGTGAGGGTCGCGGCGTCGAGCTCGGCCCGGTGCCGCACGCGCTCGGCCTCGGCGCGGGCCTCCTCCAGGGCGGTCTGCGCCTCCTGGTGCAGGCGGGTGGCCTCCCCGCGCAGGCGGGTGGCCTCCTCCTCGGCCGCGGTACGCAGCTCGAGCACCTCGCGCTCGGCCGTGGCCCGGGTGAGCCCGAGCTCGCGGTCGAGGTCCGCGCGCCGGTGCTGCTCCTCGTCGCGGACGACCTCCCGGACGCGGGCGGCCTCACGCTCGGCGGACAGGACGATCTCCTCCGCGGTGCGCTGGGCCACCTCGATCGTCGACCCGGCCGACCGCTCCGCCTCGACGAGGGTGTCCTCAGCCTGGCGCCGGGCGGCTGCCACGCGGGAGGCGGCCTCGGCCTCGGCGTGCTCGGTGAGCTCGGCGGCACGCTGCTCGGCGTCGGCGAGGGCCTGGGCCGCCTGGGCGCGCGCCCGGTCGACGACCCCGGCCGACTGCTCCTCGGCGGAGCGGAGCAGCTGCTCGATCCGCGAGCCCAGCCCGGCGTAGGTCGGCTGCTCGCGCTCGCGCAGCTCGTGCTGCGCCTCGGAGAGCTCGCCCGACAGGCGCATGACCCGCTCGTCGAGCGCCGAGACCTGCTGGCGGGCGGTGTCGAGCGCGGCCTCGAGGGCGTGGACCCGCTGGTCCACCTGCGCACGGTCGTACCCCCGCATGACCACGGGGAAGGCGGGGTGGTCCTCGGTCATCTGTCCTCCTGCTCGCGCTGTCCTGCAGCGGCCAGCGTAACCGGCCCACCTGGGGGCCGCGCCCGGCGGTACAGGTCCCCTCCGCGATCGGCGCAGGTCGATCACAACTCGGTAACGCGCTGTCCACGGTGGCGTCGTATCCTGGGATGTCGCCATCCCCGCTCTGAGGACACCCCAACCCGTGACCCGTCGCAGACTGCCCCTGCTGCTCTCCGCCGCCGGCCTCGTCATCATCCTCGTGGCCGTCATCGCCGCGGTCGTGGTGCGTTCCACCGACACCGCGACCCTGTCGCTCGGCGAGCGCCCGGACGTCCCGGTGGTCATCACCGAGCCCGGCGTGCTCGACGCCGTCGACCCGGAGGTGACGATCCGTGCCACCGCGGGGGACGACGAGCAGGTCGTCCTCGCCATCGGCCGCACCTCAGAGGTCGAGGCCTGGCTCGGGGACGCCCCGCACGCCCGCATCACCGGTCTGTCCTCGTGGGAGGAGCTGACGGTCGAGGTCGTCCCCAGCAGCGAGCCCACCGACGCCGCCACGGGCGAGGCGACCGCAGAACCGACCGACGGCGCCACTGCCGAGGAGGGGGCGCAGGAGGGGGCGCAGGACGCCGGGGTGCCCGACCCCGCAGGCTCCGACCTCTGGCTCGCCGAGAGCGTGGGCACCGGCAGCGCCGAGCTCACCTGGACCGACAGCCCCGGCCGGTGGAGCCTCGTCGCGGCGACCGACGGCACTGGCCCCGCCCCCGAGATCGAGCTCGAGTGGGGCCGCCGGGTGAGCACCCCGTGGCTCGTCCCCGGCATCGTCCTCGGTGGCCTCGCGCTCGTCGCCGGCCTCGCCATGCTCGTCCTGGAGGTCCTCGCCAAGCGCGAGCAGCGCCGGCGGGAGGACGCCCGTGCACGCCAGGCCGCCGGCGACGACGGCAGCTACCGGAGCATCAGCGACACCGACCCCGGCACCGGGGAGCGCCTCACCCGCCGCCAGATCCGCGAGCTCGAGCAGCGGATGGCCGAGGAGGAGCGTCTCCTGCGGACGGGCGAGCCGCCCGTCCCCCTCGCCCCCGGACACGACGCGGCCGAGCACCCGCAGGACGGCCCGGCCGACGAGCAGACGCCCACGGCCCAGGACACGGACGCCGGCGAGCCCACCGGCCCGGTGGACGAGCAGCCGGCGGACGAGCAGCCGGCGGACGAGGCTGACAACGCCGCCGCCGACGACGCCGCCGCCGAGCCGGCCGACGCCGAGCCGGCCGACGACGAGCCGGCCGACGACGAGCCCGCCGAGGGAGAGCCCGATGCCGACGAGCCGGAGGGTGACGAGCCCGACGACGAACCCCCCGCCACCCTGAGCTGGCGCTCGGTGTGGGGCTTCGGCAGCCAGGGCACCACCGCGCCGCCCGCCGACGACACCAGCGACCCCGAGGACCCCCACCCCGTCGACGACCAGGACTCCGACGGAGAGGAGAAGCGATGACCACCCACCACTCGCGACGCGTGCGACTGTCGGCCGGCCTGGCCGGCGTGGCACTCCTCCTCGCCGGCTGCGGCGGGGACGTCCCCCAGCCGCAGCCCGACCCC
>NZ_VDFS01000049.1:46947-48447 GCF_006151955.1 Georgenia sp. 311
GATCGAGCGGGTGCTCGACGAGGTCGAGGCGACGATCGAGGAGGGGGACGCCGCCCTCGACGCCGACATCCTCGCCGAGCGTCTCACCGGCCCGGCCCTGTCCATGCGCGAGGCCGAGTACCGCCTCGCCGAGGCGTCCGACGGGCAGCGCACCCCGACGCCGCTGACGACGAACAGCCAGGTCGAGGTCGTGGCGGCCACCGACGAGTGGCCCCGCTCGCTGTACGTCGTGTCCCACGTGCCCGACGACGCGAACCTCCCGCTGCTGCTCGTGCTCACCCAGGAGGACGCGCGCAGCCAGTACAAGCTGTGGTTCTGGACCTCGCTCCTGCCCGGCGCGCAGACCCCGAGCACCGCGCGCCCCGACGCCGGCAGCCCGCCGCTCGCGCCGGACGCCGGTGGCCTGCTCGCCAGCCCGGAGGAGACGGTCGAGCTCTACGCCGGACTCCTCGGGGACCCGGACGGCGAGGGCGCGGACCTCTTCGCCGAGGACCCCTTCCGCACGAGCTACGCGGACATGATCGACGCGCTGCGCTCGACCGTCGAGGTGGCCGGTGAGGTCCGCGAGCGCTACGGCGTGCGGGAGAACACCGTGTCGGCGATCGAGACGGCGGACGGCGGCGCGCTCGTCGTCGGTGTCATCGACAGCCGGCTGTTCCTCGGCAAGACGGTCGAGGGGGCGACCCTCGAGGCCGGCGGGGACATCGGCCTCCTCATGGCGCAGGACCCCCGGATCGACGACGCCGCCGAGGCGCACTACCTCATCCCGGTCGCCTTCTCGGTGCCGCCGGAGGGCAGTGAGGAGCTCATCTCCGTGCTCGGGGCGGCGCAGATCCTCGCGAACGTCGCGGTGAGCGAGGGCTAGCACCGCGTCGGAGGGTAACGTCCTGTCCCAGGACCTCACCGCAACCGAAGGAACGTGATGAGCCAGCCCTCGCTCAACCTGCACGGCGCCGTCGACCTGTCCGCGCTCGCCCGTCCCGCCCAGCCGGCCGGGGCACCGGGCGGCGCGGCCGGTGACGCCGCGGACGCGCCGCTCGTCTCCGACGTCACCGAGGCGACGTTCCAGCAGACGGTCGAGCTGTCGATGCGGGTGCCCGTCGTCGTGGAGGTCTTCGCCTCCTACGCGCAGGGCCCCTCGGCCACGCTCGCCGAGCTGGCCGCCGAGTACGGCGGGCGGTTCCACCTCGCCCGCGTCGACGTCGAGACCAGCCCGCAGATCGCCCAGGTCTTCCAGGTCCAGGCCGTCCCGACCGTCGTCGCCATCGTCCGCGGCCAGCCGATCCCGCTCTACCAGGGGGACCACCCCGTGGAGCAGGTCCGCCAGGTGATCGACGAGGTGCTGCGCGTCGCCGCCCAGGCCGGGGTCACCGGCACGGTGAGCGGGGCCGCCCCGGAGGAGGGCGAGGCCGAGCCGGCCGAGCCGCCGCTGCCGCCGCTGCACGCCGAGGCGCTCGAGGCCATCGAGCGCGAGGACTACACCGCCGCCGCGGACGCCTA
>NZ_VDFS01000050.1:0-3994 GCF_006151955.1 Georgenia sp. 311
CCCCCCCCCCCCCCCCCGCGACAGCCGACTTCCGCCCGACAGCCGAGTTCCGCGCGACAGCCGAGTTCCGCACGACAGCCGAGTTCCGCACGACAGCCGAGTTCCGCACGACAGCCGAGTTCCGCGCGACAGCCGACTTCCGCGCGACAGCCGACTTCCGCGCGACAGCCGACTTCCGCGCGACAGCCGAGTTCCGCACCGCGGACTCACCGCGGCGGAACCCGAAGGTTGCTCCACGAGACCCGTGCACGACGTCGTCGCCCACAGCTCGGGACTTCACTCGCCCCCGGCACCCGCGACCGACGCCACTGTCGCTCCATGACCTCGCTCCTCGACCGCCCGTTCACCCGTCGCGACGCCGATGCAGACGGCCTGACCGGCATCGAGCTCGCCGCCCTGTGCGCCTCCGGCGAGCTCCTCCGCCCCAGTAAGGGCCTGTACCTGCCGGCACACCTCGCCGACGACGTCGGGGCTCGCGCCCTGGCCGTCAGCCTCGTTCTCCCCCGGGGTGCCGCGCTGGCGCGCGAGTCGGCAGCGTGGCTCATGGGGATCGACGTCCGCCCACCCGCCCGGTGGCAGCAGCCCCCGCTCCTCGAGTGCCTTGTCCCCCTCGGCGCCGTCCGACCGGAACGTCCCGACCTCAACGCCTTCGTCAGCGACCTCCCGCTCGGCGACGTCGTCGACGTCGCCGGTGTGCCGTGCACGTCGCCCACCCGCACGGCGCTCGACCTCGCGCGCTACCGTCCCGCGTTCATCGGACTCGGCGCGGTGGACGCGTTCACGCACGCGGGCCTCACGACGGTGCCCGAGCTCGAGGCCGCGCTCCGTCCGCTACGCGGGCGTCGGTTCGTCCGGCGGGCACGCGACGTCGTCGCGCTGTGCGAGCCGGCCACCGAGTCGATGGGCGAGTCGTGGAGCCGGTTGCGCGTTGTCGAGGCCGGCCTGCCCCGGCCACAGGTACAGATCAGCCTGCGGGAGAACGGCGTGGAGATCTACCGCCTCGACATGGGGTACGACGTTGAGCAGGTGGGTATCGAGTACGACGGCGTCGAGCACCACCTCAAGACCCGCGAGCAACGCCTGCACGACGACGCACGCCGCGCGGACATCCAGGACCGGTTCGGCTGGCGGGTCGTCCCCGTCACCGCGGAGGACGTGTTCGGCCGCCGGCCCGTCCTCGAGGGGACGATCATGGAGCTTCTCGGCATCTCGGTCGAGATACGCCGCCGTCGCTGGACGTGAGGGCACCCGACAGTCGGTCCCCTGGCAGAACCCCGCTCTCGCGCACAAGTCGACTGTCGCGCACAACTCGGCTGTCGCCCGGAACCCCGCTCTCGCGCACAACTCGGCTCTCGCGCGGAAGTCGGCTGTCGTGCGGAAGTCGGCTGTCGCGGATGGGTGGCGGCGGGGGTCAGGAGGTGGTGGGCGGTGTGTCCTTGGCGTCCTTGCCCTTGCTCCAGGGGTCCTTGGGACGGACGCGGGCCCAGACGACCTTGCCGGCCGGGGTCGGGCGCCAGCCCCACTCGGCGAGCCGGGAGATGATGTGCAGCCCGAAGCCACCGATCCGCCCGACCCGGCCCTCGCGGAGCACCGGCGGGCTGGGGTTGGCGTCCTCGACCTCGATGCGCAGCCCGTCACCGGTGTCGCGCAGGCGCAGGTCCACCCGGCCCCACCCGTGCATGACGGCGTTGGCGACCATCTCGGAGGCCACGAGCTCGGCCGCGGCGGTGTCCTCGATCCCCCAGGCCTCGCAGGCGCGCAGCACGGCGTGGCGGGCGCGGGCGATCGTCTGCGGGTCCATCGGCATCTGCCAGCGGCGCTCCCGGGGACCGGACCACCGCAGGGCCGGCGCCGCGGGGTCCGGGACCCGCAGCACGACGAGCGCGATGTCGTCCTCGGGGGCGTCGGCGAGCTCCTGGAGGAGCTCCTCACCGATCCCCGCGGCGTCCGGCGCGTCGATCTGCTCCGCCGTCGCGACGAGAGCGGCGACGCCGTCGCGCATCGACCGGTCCCGCCGCTCGACGAGGCCGTCGGTGTAGAAGATGAGGACGTCCCCCGGCTGGGCCACCGCGTGGCCGGTGTGCCGGGGACGCCCGCCGAAGCCGACGAGCGGCCCGTTCGCGCCGTCGAGCTGGCGCGACCGCCCGCCGCTCACGTGGACGATCGGCAGGTGCCCGGCACGCGAGTAGGCGATGTCCCAGTCCTCGCCGTCGGCGCGCGGGGACAGGCTCGCGTAGACGAACGACGCCGGCCGCGCGATCCGCATGCCCGCGACGAGCCGGTCCACCCGGTCGAGAACCTTGCCCGGCTCGACGAACTCGGCGGCATAGGCGCGCACGACGGAGCGCAGCTGGCCCATCGCGGCGGCCGCCTCGACGTCGTGCCCGACGACGTCGCCGACGACGATCCCGACCTTGCCCTCCCCCATGTCGAGCACGTCGTACCAGTCACCGCCCACCTGGGCGTGCTCCGAGCTCGGGGAGTAGTAGCTCCACACGTCCACGCCCTCGACATGGCTCTGCTCGGGGAGCATGGCACGCTGGAGGGTCTCGGCGAGCCGGTGCTCACGGTCGTAGAGCTGGAGGTTGTCCATCGCCATGCCGACGCGGCGCGCGACGAGCTCGAGGACGGTGGTGAGCTCACCGGGCGGCATCGCGCGCCGGTCGCGGCTGGGGTCGGGCGGCTGCACGGCCAGGACACCGAGGACCGCCTGGCGGCCGAGCACCGGCAGCAGCCACAGCGGGCCGTCGTCCGGCGCGTCGGGGTCCTCGGCGAGCAGGGCGAGCAGCTCGGCGGTGAGGGTGCCCTCGCGTGCCGGGCGGTCACGGTCGATGACGACCGTCTGCATCCGGGTGTCGAGGAGGAGCTCGCGCACGGGGTCGGAGCCCACGCCCTGGGCGCGGGCTCCGCGGCGCAGGTCACGACGGTGGTAGGTGATGCCGGCGAGGTCGGTGATCCGCTGCAGCCGGGTGCCGTCGGCGTAGAACCCCGCCCACGGGACGATGCGGCGCACGAGCAGCGCGCCGATCTCGACGAGCGCGGTGGCGGAGTCCGCGTCGGCGAGGATGTCGGAGACCCGGGCGACGAGGCTCAGCCCGCGGCGGGCGCGCTCCTCGGCAGCGGCCCGCTCCTCGGCCAGCACTGCCGAGGCGAGCTCCTCGGTGGCGTCACGCACCGTGACGAGCCAGCGGGTCGAGCCCTCGGGCTCCCCGGCGCCGAGCGGGCTGAAGGACACGGTGGCGCGGAAGGCGGTGCCGTCCGCGCGCGCCACCGAGCGCACGACGGCGACCGGCAGGCGGGCGTGCAGCGCCTCGCGCAGCGCGGTGGAGTCGCTCGCGGTGACGAGCCGGGGCGCGGTGGCCATCAGCTCCTCCTGCGAGAAGCCGGTGGCCTCGGCGAGCGCGTGGCCCACCCACACGACCCTGCAGTCCGGCGGCTCCTGCGTGAAGTCGACGTCGACGACGTACGTCGGGTCGGGAAGGGCGTCGAGCAGCTGGTCCGAACGCACCGTGAGCGTGGCCGGGGTACGCCCGGCGTGCTCGGCGTCGGCCTCCATGACGACCCCCAGACCCGGGGTCGGGACCGCCCCAGCCGCGGGCATGCCGCGAACCCGGTCGGCCATGGTGTCTCTCCCATCGTGCTGAGTCTCCTAGGATGCCCTTGAAGGCGTTCCGGCGCGAGCCGCCGGACGAGATGAAGGAGAACCTGTGGTCGACGACCGTTCCACCCCGCCCGGTGAGGGACACGACGCCGGGACCGCCTCCGTCATGGTGGCGCACGGGCGCACGCGGCTCGTGCTGTCCGGTGAGATCGACGTCGCCCTGAGCAGCGAGCTCACCGAGGCTGTCGCCGAGGCCGAGGCCTCGCGCAACCCGGTGGAGATCGACGCGCGCCACGTCACCTTCATGGACTCCTCCGGCGTCGCGCTGCTCGCCCGGCTCGCCCACCGCACGCCCGGCCCGCTCACGATGATCAAGCCGCCGGACGTCGTGCG
>NZ_VDFS01000051.1:0-8612 GCF_006151955.1 Georgenia sp. 311
ACGGCACACGCCTTGCACCCCGTGCACGCGGACTGGTCGAAGTAGAAGCCGTAGTTCGCACCGGCCTCGGTCAGAGAGTCAGTCATCACTCATCAGGCCTTTCGCACGTCGACGAGAGCGGTGTGTCCGGGGTTTCCCTTGGCCAGCGGCGAGGGGTGGTACTTCATCAGGGTGTTGACGTTGCCGCCGACGTCCACCCCGTCCTTGTCGGGGGTGTACCAGGCGCCCTGCGGCAGGGAGACGACGCCGGGAGCGATGCGCGGGGTCACCCGCGCCTGGGTGCGGACGGTGCCGCGGTCGTTGAAGACGAGGATCGTGTCCCCGTTGGCCACCCCGCGCGCCTCGGCGTCCTGCGGGTTGATCCACAGCATCTGCGGGTGCGCCTCGAGGTTGCGCGGCAGGTTGGCATAGCTCGAGTGGGTGCGCCCCTTGTAGTGGTGGGCGATGCACTGGAGCGGGAAGGTCGAGGTGCGGGCCTCCAGCGCTCCCTCCCAGGTGTCGAGGTGCTCGGGCAGGGCGGTGAGCCGGTCGCCGGCGCGGTCGCCCTCGAAGACCCACTCCTGGGACATCTCGTAGAGCTGCTGGGAGAAGATCTCGATCTTGCCCGAGGGCGTGGCCAGCGGGTTGGCCTCCGGGTCCTCCCGGAAGGCCTTCATCCCGATGACGTGGCCGTCGGGGTTCTTCTTGCGGAAGACACCCATCTCCCGGAGCTCGTCCTCGGTGGGGAAGTCCGGCACCGTCTCGCGGGTCTGCTCGAAGAGCCAGGTGCGCCACTCCTCCTGGGTGCGTCCCTGGGTGAACTCCTCCTCGATACCCAGGCGGCGGGCGAGCTCGGTGCACATCTCGTAGCCGGTCTTGCTCTCGTAGAGCGGCTCGATCGCCTTGTCGCCGATGATCGACCAGCCCATGTCGCTGCAGCTGGCCCCGGGGATGAGGTCGTTCTCCTCGAAGTTCGTCGTCGCCGGCAGGACGATGTCGCCCCAGTCGCACGAGGGCGTCCACTGGTGGTCGATGACGACGATGAACTCGCACTTGGTGTCGTCGCGCAGCGTCTCCTGGGTGACGTGGACGTCGTTGTGCTGGTTGATCAGCGTGTTGGAGGAGTTGACGATCATGAGCTTGATGCCGACGTCGAGCCGGTCCTTGCCCCGCACGCCGTCCTTGACGGCCGTCATCTCCGGGCCGTGGTCGATGGCATCGATCCAGTTGAAGCAGGAGATCTGGGTGCTGACCGGGGGAGCCTCGCCGTCGAACAGGGGGAAGGACGTGACGGGGATGCTGTAGTTGCCCTCGCGGGCACCGTTGCCGCCGCCCGGGATGCCGATGTTGCCTGTGGCCGCGGCGAGCGTGAAGACGGCGCGGGCGACGTTCTCACCGTTGGCGTGGCGCTGCGATCCCCAGCCCTGGGTGATCGCGCACGGCTTGGCGGTGGCGATGTCACGGGCGAGCTGGCGGATGCGGGCGGCGGGGACGCCGGTGATGCCGGCGGCCCACTCGGGGGTCTTCTCGACGCCGTCGGGGCCCTTGCCCTCGATGTAGGAGCGGTAGGAGGAGTTCTCCGGGGCGCCCTCGGGCAGCGTGTCCTCGTCGAAGCCGACGCAGTAGCGGTCGAGGAAGGCCTGGTCGTGCAGGTCCTCGGCGAGCATCACGTGGATCATGCCGGCGACGAGCGCGGCGTCGGTGCCCGGGCGGACCGGGACCCACTCGTCGGCGACGGCCAGGGCGGTCTCGGAGTACCGCGGGTCGATGACGATCGTGCGCACGCCGAACTCCGCGCGGACCTTCTGGACGACCGCGAGCTCCCCGCCGCCGGACATCCGCGTCTCGAGCGGGTTGTTCCCGAACATCACCTGCAGCCGCGAGTTCTGGGCGTCCTCGAGAGAGTTCGAGGCCATCCAGCCGCCGTACTGGTAGGGGAAGGCGGCGGTGATCTGAGCCGTCGAGTAGTCCCCGTACTGGCCGAGGTAGCCGCCGTAGGTGTTGAGCAGGCGCGGCCACGTGCCGCGCTTGGTGATGTTCCCGCCGGTGGAGCCCGAGCCGTAGTGGTACCACAGGGCCTCGTTGCCGTAGGTCTCCTTCACGCGCCGCATCTGCGAGGCGATCGTGTCGAGAGCCTCCTCCCAGGAGATCGCCTCCCACTGGCCGCTGCCGCGCGGGCCGGTCCGGCGCACCGGGGTCTTGATGCGGTCGGGGCTGTAGATCCGCTCGCGCTGGTTACGACCCCGGACGCACGCCCGGATGTTGAAGTCACCGAACTCGTCCGAGCCGGTGGAGTCGGGCAGGACGCGGACGACCGTGCCGTCCTTGACCTGCAGGCGCAGCGGGCAGCGGGACTGGCAGTTGGCAAGGCACGCGTTCCACACGGTCGCGTCGACGCCAGGCATGCCGTCGGCCGCAGCCGCCTGCGTGGCGCGACCCGGCATACCGAGGTCGGCGGCCGTCGAGACGAGTGCGGCCGCTCCGCCCGTCGCGGCCGACCACTTGAGGAAGGTGCGGCGGCTGGGGCGCGGCCGCGTCGTCGCTGACTGTGGGGTGACCATTCGTGTTGCCTCCGATGTGTATGGCCTGGACCACAGCCAGCACACCAGTGACAACTGATGAAGACGTAGGACCTACGTCCACGGATTTCCGCGGAATTCCGCGGAAATCCGCGGGATATTCGCAACGCCCGGGGGATTTATCCCGGAGTCGGGCTCAGGCGGCCACCGGGACCGGGTCCTCGGCCTGACGCTTGCGCACACTGGCGTCGCGCATCGCGGAGACCCCCACCGCGAGGAAGAACAGCACGACGAGACCGAGTGCCTGGATGATCATCGGCACCGGGTTGGGGACCGGGTTGATCACCGCGGCGAAGGTGAACGCGACGACGACGGCCCAGCGCCAGCCGGCCAGCATCGTCCGCGCGGAGAGCACGCCCAGGAAGTTGAGCGCGACGAGGATCTCCGGCAGGAGGAACGAGAGCCCGAAGGCGATGACGAGGTACATGTAGAACGTGACGAACGAGCCCGCACTGAGCAGCGTGGCGGCTCCCTCGGGCACGAAGGAGATGAGCGCCCCGACGGCGCGGGGGACGATGAGCACGCCGGCGACGGCGCCGGCGCCGAACAGCAGGACGCCGACGGCGCCGAACGCGAACGCGGTGCGCTTCTCGGCGCGCTTGAGGCCCGGGCCGATGAAGGCCCCGATCTGGTAGATCCACCACGGGCTGCTGAGGATGGCCCCGGCCCAGAACGCCACTCGGAACTGGAGCTCGAACGCGGCGCCGATCGTCTGGAAGTTCAGCTGCGGGTTGACGCTGCCGAGCTCGGTGAGCGGGCGCTGGACGAACTCCATGATCGGCTCGTAGAGGTACCAGCCCACGGTGGTCCCGATCCCCAGCCCGACGAGCACGAGCACGAGCCGCTTGCGGAGCTCCTTGAAGTGGGCTCCGACGCTCATGGCCGCCGTGGGGTTCTCGCGGCGGCGCACGGTCACTTGTCCGGCGTGTGGGCGGGAGCCGGGGTCTCGTCCTCCTGCAGCTCGGTGATCTCCTTCTTGAACACCTTCATCGACTGGCCGATGGACCGGGCGACGTCGGGCAGGCGCTTGGCGCCGAAGAGGATGATGAGGACGATGAGCAGGACGAGGATGTGGGTGGGACGCATGGTGGCGGTTCTCCGTTGTCGGGCCTCAAGGGCGGGTCGGGTCGGGGCTCTTGCCCGGCTGGTGGCCGGCCTGCTTGGTCCAGGCCTCCATCTCCTCACGCACCGCCTGCCGGACGATCTCCCGCGGGTCGTACTGCCGCAGGTCGAGCTGGCTGAGGTCGAGGCCGCTGAGGTCGACGTCGTCGAGGCCGACGACGTCGCGGCGGGCCTCCTCGCGCAGCTTCGCGCTCCACGACCGGCCGAAGTCGACGACCTTGCGGAAGGCGCGCAGCGCCTGGGCCAGCCCCTTCGGCCCGATGGTGAGGACCACGACGACGAGGATGATGACGAGCTCGACGGAACTGACGCCGAACAGGTTCACAGGCTTACTCCTCTCGTGGTGGCCCTCCGAGCGTAGGCTCGCCGCTTTCGCCCAGTTCGGGGTCTTTGGTCCCGCGAGGAGCGAGGGCTCAGGTCGACTCGTCGCGACGGCGCGCCAGTCGCTCGGCGAGTCCGGGCGGCATCGAGGAGCCGAAGGCGTTGCCCTCGCGGAAACGGCAGGTGGCGCACAGTGGGCCCTCGTCGGCCGGGTGGCGTGCGCCGCACCGTTCGCACGTGGCCGTTCTCACCTCGGCGAGGACGGCGGTGGGCACGGCGAGCACGTCGGCAAGAGGGAGCGACCCGGAGGTGGAGAAGGCGTCCACCGGGCACAGTCGCAGGCACTCGAGCTCCGCGCGGCAGTCCTCGCGCAGGTGGGTGAGGGTGCTCGTGTCGCCGTCGTGGTCGAGGACGAGCGCGTCGTGCGGGCAGGCACGCACGCACACCCCGCAGGCGACGCAGCCGTCCACGGCGAGGGCGGCGGCCGCGCTCGGCGGACCCGCCGCGGCGAGCACGTCGCGCTCGGACGGGGCGACGTCCTCGCTGTCGGCCCGGGTGGCGGCGTCGGGCCGAGGCGCGGCGCCGAGGAGGCGCAGGGCGGCGATCGTGCGGGCAGCGTCGTCGAGGTCGAGGTCCAGCGGGGCGGCGTCGAGGCCGCCGAGGCCGAGGACGACGCGCCGCGGCAGGGGAACCTGGCCGAGGGTGAGCACCGTCGGGCGCCCGCGCCGGAGCAGCGGGGGAGCGGTGTGCCTCCGCACCCGGTCGCCGAGGACCTGGGTCCAGCCGGTCACCTGCGCGGCCGCCTCCTCGGGGGCGCTCGGGCACGCGGTGACCTCGACGGCGCCGACGCCGGAGGCCAGGAGCTGGGCGGGCAGGCCGATGCCGGTGTCCTTGAGGCAGCCCGGAAGACGGACGACGAGGGTGTCGCGTGCGACCGGGGGGAGCGGGGCGTCCGCGCACAGGAGCAGGACGCGCCCGGGGACGTCGTGGGCGGCCAGCCAGCGCAGCAGCTGCCGGGTGGGATCGGCCATGTCTCCATGGTGCCCGATCTGCTCAGGCGGGCGACCAGGACCAGACGAGTCGGTCCACCGCAGCCGCCCGCTCGTGCACCCTCTCCCGGGTGGTGGACGGGTCGAGCTGCCCGCCGCCCGCCGCCGCGAGCCCGACGAGGAAGGCGGTGAGCGGGGCACCCGGCCGCGACGGGCCGTGCGCGACGTCGCGGATGAGGTCGAGCAGCTCGTCGGTGACGCCGTCGAGCAGCGCCGGGTCCAGCCCGAGCTCGGCGCACACGGCCGCGAGCCACTGGCGCATCTGCGCCATGCGACCGTCCTCAGGCGTCGGGCTGCTCATTGTCGAAGACCTCGCTCGTCCACTTCCAGGCGGCGATGGTCGCCGGGAAGCCGCGCGTGGTCAGTCCGAGGAGGACGACCTGCTCGATCGCCTCCCGGCTGACGCCGGCCTCCAGGGCCTTGCGCACGTTGGACCGGACCGCGCCGTCGGACTGCGCGCCGAGCGCGATGCCGAGCTTGACGAGGCGCAGGGTCTGCTCGTCGAGCGGGCCGGCGGCGTCGACGGCCTCGGCGACAGCGTCGTGCCGGTGGACGACGTCGGGGAACCGGCGGCGGAAGGAACGGTAGATCTCGGGCAGGTGGTCGGTGTGCTCGTCCATGCCGGTCATCGTGGCACAGCGGGACTTCCGCGGCTCGGGGTTGGGAGCTCGCCCGTCGTCGTCCTCACCCCGCGCCCCGTCAGGTGGGGCGGCTCGGGTGCGTACACATGAGTGGACGCCGAGAGCGGGTGCTCTCGGCGTCCGGGGGAGGGGTCAGCGGAGCCAGCCGTTGCCGACCTTGCCGGCCCACCACTTGCCCAGCCCCCACTTGTCACCGGCGAGAGTGACGGCCGGGATGATGAGGAGCAGCGCCTCCATGACGTGGGAGTCGAGGATGGGGTTGGTGCCGTGCTCGCCGACCCAGGGCAGCGACACGAGGTACATGAAGAGCATGAGCGCGGTGCCGGCGACGGCCGCGATCTTCAGTCCGGCGCCGGCGATGAGCGCGATGCCGATGCCGAGGAGGCCGGCCATGAACAGGACGTCACCGAAGGCGTTGGCGAAGAGCGACTGGAAGAGCTCGGCCAGCGGCTGCTCCGGGGGGAGGTTGTTGAGGTAGCCCTGGGCAGGAGTGCCGCCGTTGATCCAGGCGCGCTCGGTCGGCGTGGTGAAGCCGAGGCCGAAGGTCTTGTCGAGGAAGGCCCACAGGAAGTAGAAGCCGATGATGATGCGGCTGACGGCGAGCACCGACTGAGCGGCCGGACGGACGACGATGTCGTCCATGTACAGGGGCTTGCCGGAGGTCGGTGCCGGGGGGCGGACCGACGTCTTTGAAGGTGCCATCTGAGTTCTCCCTCTGAGAGGTCCTGCGTGGTTGGGTTGTGAGATCAGACTGACAGCCCGACATGTCCGGATATAGGGGCCAAAGTCCCGATATTCCCCACCGTCTCGCGAACCGGCCTTCCGACGGGGGCGCGCGCCCCGCCGGGGCGGATAGTGTCGGAGGGTCCGCACCGCCGTGGATCCGCAATGCCGTGGAGAGGAACAGACAGCGATGGCCCTGCCCAGCCCGAGCTACACGATCACCATGCGGGTGCAGGTCCCCGCGTCCCAGGCCGCCACGAGCGAGCTGGTCGCGGCGGTGGCCGGCGAGGGTGCCTCGGTCACGGGGGTGGACATCGCGCAGTCGACGACCGACCACCTTCTCGTCGACCTCACCTGCGACACCATCGACGGCGCGCACAGCCAGCGGGTGGTCGACGCGCTCGAGGCACTGTCGGACGTCCGCGTCCTCAAGGTCTCCGACTCCACGTTCCTCATGCACCTGGGCGGGAAGATCGAGGTCGGTCTCAAGGTCCCGCTCCGCACCCGACGTGACCTCTCCCGTGCCTACACCCCCGGTGTCGCGCGCGTGTGCATGGCGATCCACGAGCGCCCGGAGGACGCGCGGCGGCTGACGATCAAGCGCAACACCGTCGCCGTCGTCACCGACGGCACCGCCGTGCTGGGGCTGGGGAACATCGGCCCGGCGGCGGCCCTGCCCGTCATGGAGGGCAAGGCCGCCCTGTTCAAGAAGTTCGCCGGCGTCGACGCCTGGCCGGTGTGCCTGGACACCACGGACACCGAGGAGATCATCTCGATCGTCAAGGCGATCGCCCCGGTGTACGGCGGGGTCAACCTCGAGGACATCTCCGCGCCTCGCTGCTTCGAGATCGAGCGGCGACTGCGCGAGGAGCTCGACATCCCGGTGTTCCACGACGACCAGCACGGCACGGCGATCGTCGTGCTCGCGGCGCTGATCAACGCGCTCAAGGTCGTGCGCAAGCGGATCGAGGACGTCCGGATCGTCGTCGCGGGGGTCGGGGCCGCCGGATCGGCGATCATCCGCCTCCTGCACGCCCAGGGCGCCCGCAACATCGTCGGGTTCGACCGCGACGGGGCGATCCACCGCGGCAGTGACACCTCCGGCGAGCACCACCGCTGGATCGCCGAGCACACCAACCCCGAGGGGGTCACCGGCAGCCTGCAGGACGGGCTCGAGGGGGCCGAGGTGTTCATCGGCGTGAGCGCGGGCAACATCATCACGGGCGCGGACGTCGCGCGGATGGGCGACAGCGCGATCGTCTTCGCCCTCGCCAACCCCGTGCCCGAGGTCGACCCGATCGAGGCGGCCGCCCACGCCGCCGTCGTGGCCACCGGGCGCAGCGACTACCCGAACCAGATCAACAACGTCCTCGCCTTCCCCGGCCTGTTCCGCGGCCTGCTCGACGCCGGCGCCTGCGACATCACCGAGGAGACGCTCCGCCGGGCCGCGGTGGCGATCGCCGGCGTCGTCGGCGACGACGAGCTCAACCCGTCCTTCGTCATCCCCGGTGTCTTCGACCCCCGCGTGGCGGAGGCCGTGGCGGACGCCGTGCGCCAGGAGGCGGAGGAGGCCCAGGCGGCAGGACGCAGCCCGGCGCCCGCCGACCCGGGCGTGGAGGACGCCCGCGTGACCTGGCCCGGGCGCCCGCTCGTGCCGTGAGAAGAGGTCCTGTGCGTCGACTCACAGGACCCGGTCGCCTTGCGGGACCTGACCGAGCTTTCCGCGCCGTTCCGCGGAAAACTGGCATCCTGTCGGGCGTGGGCGGTGGTTTGACCCGCGGACTGCCACCTGCCTAAGATTCCGATGTCGGCAAGGGAGGCACGGACACCGAGGGCCAAGAAGCCCGGTGGCCGGTCCCGCCGAACGAACCCCCACAGGATGCGCTGCGAAGCGTGGTCCGCGGGGGAGGCAGTGACACCGAGATGGACAGTGATCCGGCCCGCTGAGGCGGATTTGGAGAACTGAGCCGGACCGTGTAACTTGGAGTAGTTGCCCCGCGCCGGGGCTGGCCGGACTGGCTGGTTCAGGGTGGTGTGTGTCTGTTTCTTGAGAACTCAACAGTGTGCCAAGTTTTTTGATGCCATTTAGATCTGATGGCGTCCGGTCTTTCAGGGCTGGGTGTTTGAGGGTCTGTTTGTTTGGTTGCCTGCTCGCGGTTTCCTTTCCGTGGGTGGGTTTGCCTGGATTGCCTGCCGGC
>NZ_VDFS01000052.1:0-39744 GCF_006151955.1 Georgenia sp. 311
CACGTCAGACTGCCCCGTGAGGTGGGGCAGTCTGACGTGTCCCGACAGGCTTCCCCCTCAGGACGCCGGGAGCGTCACCTCGACCTCGACGTCGACGTCGCCGTCCCGGTCGAGGGTGAACGCCGCCCGCGCGCCGGACGCGCTCACCGCGTACTCGCCCCGGAAGCCGCGCACGCTCACCCGTCCCTCGGCGTCGGTGCGCAGCGTCGTCGGCGCCAGCCACCACTCGTCCTTGAGGAGCCCGTGCAGCGCGTCGAAGGACGGCTTGGTGCTCCCGTCCGCGCGCACGAGCCCGACCGGCGCCCCGAGCCAGCTGCCCTCGTCGGTGAGGCCC
Organism: Georgenia sp. 311; assembly: GCF_006151955.1. Classification (NCBI taxonomy): domain Bacteria; kingdom Bacillati; phylum Actinomycetota; class Actinomycetes; order Allobogoriellales; family Allobogoriellaceae; genus Georgenia; species Georgenia sp. 311. The sequence goes on from NZ_VDFS01000052.1 coordinate 335, forward strand.
CAGTAGGTGACGGCCTCGACGGCGGGGTGGGACACGAGCGTGCGGTAGTGCCGCACGATCTCCTGCGCCTGGCGCTCCTCACCCTCCGGCGTCGTCGGCCACGACTCCACCTGGTGGTCGTTGAGGTCGACGACGTCGGCCGGCATGAGGTCCCCGGACAGCAGCGTGCTCTCGGTGAGGTGGAGCGGCAGCCCGAACCGCGCGAAGCGGTCGAGCGTCTCCAGCGTGCGCTCCTCACCCCAGTAGCCCTGGTGCATGTGGCTCTGCAGGCCGATCGCGTCGACGCGGATCCCGGCCTCGAGGACGCCCTCCACGAGGCACTCGAACGCAGGGGAGAGGTTGAAGTCGTTGAGCAGCAGGGTGGCCGACGGGTTCGCGGCCCTGGCCTCCTCGAACGCGAGGCGCACCGTGGGGATGCGGCCCCGCTCCCAGCACAGCCGGGTGATCGCGTTGCGCCGCTCCTCGTTGCTGAAGACCGGCATGATGACGACCTCGTTGATCGCGTCCCAGACGTCGACGACGCCGGCGAAGTCGCTCACCTCCCGACGGATGCGCTCGCGGAGCAGCGTCTCGACCTCGTCGGTGGGCAGGTCGAGCAGCCAGTCCGGCGCGAGGGTGTGCCAGGCGAGCGGGTGGCCCTTGACCGTGACGCCCCGCTCGGCGAACCACCGGGCCGCGCGGAGCAGGCGCGTGGTGTCCGGCGTCCCGCGTCGCGGCTCGAAGCCCGCCCAGTAGAACGGGAGCGTCGCGGTGTTGAACAGGTCGAGCCACAGGGCGGCGAGGTGCTCGCCGGAGGCCGGCGGTGCTCCGCCGAACGGGCTGTCGGGGTCGGCCTCGGTCTCCCCGTTGGCGTGCGCGACGAGGTCGAAGCCGATGTTGCCGAAGGAGAAGGCGTGCCGGGTCTGCGCGACGGTGACCTCGGTGTCGGCGAGCGGGGCGCCGTCGCCGCGGCGGACGGTGAGGAACGCCTCGGCGTAGCGGTGGCGCAGCGACGCGTCGGCGGAGGACGTGACGGTCATGCGCGCGGGTGTGCGGTCGAGGCGCGCACGACGAGCTCGGTCGGGAGGCGCAGGTGGCTGCCGGGGTCGCTCGTCCCGTCGAGGATGCCGACGAGGAGCCGCAGCGCCTCGCCGCCCATCTCCTGGATCGGCTGAGCGACCGTCGTCAGCGGGGGAGAGGTGAGCGCGGACTCGGGGACGTTGTCGAAGCCGATGACCGACAGCTCGTCGGGCACCGAGATGCCGAGGTCGTGGGCGACGTCCATGGTCCCGATGGCCGAGAGGTCGTTGGCGGCGAAGATCGCCGTCGGCCGCTGGGGGAGGGTGAGCAGCTCACGCGCCGGCGCGCGGGCGCTGTCCCGGCGGTAGTCCGCGACCCGCAGGAGAGCCGGGTCGACGTCGATGCCCGCCGCGGCGAGCGCGGCCCGGTAGCCCTCCTCGCGCAGCCGGGAGGACTCGAGGTCGGGACGTCCGCCGAGGAAGCCGATGCGGCGGTGCCCCAGGGAGAGGAGGTGCTCGGTGGCGGTGAGGCCGCCGCTGAAGTTGTCGGAGTCGACCGTGGGCATGCCGGTGGGCCCGGCGTGGGGGTCGATGGCGACGACGGGCGTCGTGCCGCCGGAGTCGACGACTGTCGGGGTGACGACGATCGCGCCGTCGATGAGGGTGCCGCTGAGCCGGGACAGTGAGCGGCGCTCCCAGCCGGCGCGCGAGCCGACGCTGTCACCGCCGGAGTAGGCGAGCAGCTCGTAGCCGGTGCCGTCGATGGCCGTGGAGACGCCCTTGAGGATCTCGGCGCTGAACGGCTCGAACTCCGCGACGAGGATCCCGATGACGTTGGTCCGGTGGCTGCGCAGGCTCCGGGCGACGAGGCTGGACTCGTAGCCGAGCTCCTCGATGACCGCCTGGACCCGCTCGCTCGTGGCGTGGGCGACGCCGTACCGCCCGTTGATCACCTTGGACACGGTCGCCGGCGAGACGCCCGCCGTCCGGGCCACGTCGTGGATGGTCACCCGCGGGGTCATGGTCACCGGTGCACCATACCGCGACGAAACCGTTATCGATATCGATTGACAGTGTCCGGCGTCACGCGGCATGCTGGCATCGTTCGGTCAGTCAACGACGACGAAGGATGCGTCCTATGGGAAGCAGCAAGCGAGTTCTCACCGCGGCGGCACTCACCAGCGCCGCCCTCCTCCTGGCCGCCTGTGGCGGCGGCGGTGAGACGAGCGAAGGCAGCACCACGGGCGAGGGCGGCGACGTCACCCTCACCTGGTGGCACAACTCGAACAACGAGCCCGGTCTGGGCTACTACGAGCAGGTGGCCGCCGACTTCGAGGCGGCCAACGAGGGCGTGACCATCGAGATCACCCCGATGGCGCACCAGGACATGCTCACCCGGCTCGACGCCGCCTTCCAGACGGGCGACGCGCCGGACGTCTACATGGAGCGCGGCGGCGGCGAGCTCGCCGCGCACGTCGACGCCGGCCTCACGATGGACCTCACGGAGCTGGCCGCCGAGGAGATCGAGATGATGGGCCCCTCGGTCGGCGGCTGGCAGTACGAGGGCAAGACCTACGCCCTGCCCTTCTCCGTGGGCGTCGTCGGCTTCTGGTACAACACGGACCTCTTCGAGCAGGCGGGCATCACCGAGGCCCCCGAGACGATGGAGGACCTCTACGCGGCGATCGACGCGCTCAAGGCCGCGGGCATCGAGCCGATCTCCGTCGGCGCTGGCGAGAAGTGGCCCGCCGCGCACTACTGGTACTACTTCGTCACGCGCCAGTGCAGCGAGGACGTCCTGGCGGAGACCGCGGACACGATGGACTTCTCCGACGAGTGCTTCGTCCGGGCGGGCGAGGACCTCGAGGAGCTCGTCGCCGCCGAGCCGTTCAACGCCGGCTTCCTCGCCACTCCCGCGCAGACCGGCCCGACCAGCGCCTCCGGGCTGCTCGCCACCGAGCAGGTGGCCATGGAGCTTGCCGGCCACTGGGAGCCCGGTGTCATGCAGGGCCTCACCGAGGACCAGCAGGGCCTGGGCGACAAGACCGGCTGGTTCCCCTTCCCGACCGTCGAGGGTGGCGAGGGTGACCCCGCCGCGCCGATGGGTGGCGGTGACGCGTGGGCCTGCTCGGCCGACGCTCCGCCGGAGTGCGTGGAGTTCATCCGCTACCTCCTCAGCGACGAGGTCCAGTCCGGCTTCGCCGAGCTCGGGATGGGCGTGCCCACCAACCCGAACGCGATCGCCTCGCTCACCAACCCGGCGCTCGCCGACCTCGTGACGATCCGTGACGAGGCCCCGTACGTCCAGCTCTACCTCGACACGCTGTTCGGGGAGAACGTCGGTGGTGCCATGAACGACACGATCGCCCTGGTGTTCGCCGGTCAGGCCGGTGCCCAGGACATCGTGGACGCGACGCAGGCCGCTGCCGGCACGCGGTGACGACGTGGTCGACGACGTGACCGCCCCTCCTGCGGGCACGCGCGCCGACGGCGACACCGTGGACGCCGCCTCCCGGGTGCAGACCCGGGGGGCGGCGCCCGCCGCCGCCCCCGCGCCGCGTGGACGCCGCCCGCTGCGCCCGGCCGTGCGCAAGCGGCTCGAGATCGCGTTCTTCGTCCTGCCGGCGCTCGCCCTGTTCGCGGTCTTCATCGTCACGCCGGTCGTCCAGGCCGTGCGGTACTCGGTGTTCCGCTGGAACGGGCTCGGCCCGCTCGACGACTTCGTCGGGCTGGCGAACTACGCCAACGCGCTGCGCGACACGATCTTCACCGACGCGGTGATGAACAACTTCATCATCATCGCGCTGTCGATCCTCATCCAGCTGCCCCTCGGGCTGGGCATCGCCCTCCTGCTCAACCGGGAGATCTGGGGCCGGACGGTGCTGCGCGTCGTCATCTTCGTGCCCTACGTCCTGGCCGAGGTCGTCGCCGGTGTCATCTGGTTCATGCTGCTGCAGCCGCGCGGCGTCATGGACGCGCTGTTCGACACGGTCGGTCTGGGGGAGTACACCCAGCTGTGGCTCGGGGACCCGAAGGTCGCGCTCGGCACCGTGATGTTCGTGCTCACCTGGAAGTACGTGGGCCTGGCGATCATCCTCTTCCTCGCCGGTCTCCAGGGCGTGCCGGCCGACCTCTACGAGGCGGCCCAGCTCGACGGCGCCTCGTGGTGGCAGGTGCAGCGGCGGATCACGATCCCGCTGCTCGGCCCGACCATCCGCACGTGGGGCTTCCTGTCGATGATCGGCTCGCTCCAGCTCTTCGACATGGTGTGGATCCTCACCGGCGGCGGCCCGGCGAACTCGACGATGACGATGGCGGTCTACCTCATCAACCAGGGGACCGAGCGCAGCCTGTACGGCTACGCCTCCGCCGTCGCCGTCATCCTCTTCGTCATCTCCCTCGTGCTCGCCGCCTTCTACCAGCACTTCATCCTGCGCCGGGACAACCCGGACGCACCCCAGCCGCGAAAGGCCAGGCGATGAGCGCTCCCCTCACGACGCCCGCCCCCGGTGGCACGGTCGGCACCCTGGAGACCTCGCCGCGGCGCCGACGCAGCAACGCCTTCTCCCGTGGGAACCCGCTCGTCTACGGCATCGCGCTCGTCGTCGTCCTCGCCACCCTGGGCCCCGTCGTCTACGCCGTCCTCGGCGGCTTCCGGACCAACGCCCAGCTCGCCTCGGACCCGGTGAGCCTGCCCGACCCGTGGGTCCTGACGAACTACGGCCGTGTGCTCACGTCCCCGGCGTTCTGGCGGTACGCGCTCAACTCGACGATGATCGCGCTCGCGACGACCGCGATCGTCGCGATCTTCGGCGTCATGGCCGCCTACCCGCTGGCGCGCTACCAGTTCCGCGGGCGGGGGTTCCTCACGACCTTCTTCACCCTCGGGCTGCTCTTCCCGCTCACCGTGGCGATCATCCCGCTGTTCCTCATGGTCCGGGAGCTGGGCCTGACGAACAGCATGTGGGGGGTCGTGCTGCCGCAGGCGGCCTTCGCCCTGCCGATGACGATCGTCATCCTGCGCCCCTTCCTCATGGCGCTGCCCAAGGAGCTGGAGGAGGCCGCGGCGATCGACGGTGCCTCCCGGATCGGCTTCTTCTGGCGGATCCTCCTGCCGCTGTCCGGGCCCGGGCTCGTCACCGTCGGCGTGCTCGCCTTCGTCGCGTCGTGGAACGCCTACCTGCTGCCGCTCCTCATCCTCAGCGACCCGCAGGCCCAGACCCTGCCGCTCGGGGTGGCGAACTTCTCCACCCAGTACGCCCAGGACACCGCCGGGGTCCTCGCCTTCACCTCCGTCGCGATGATCCCCGCCCTCGTGTTCTTCCTCGCGATGGAGAAGCGGATCGTCAGCGGCCTGCAAGGAGCGGTGAAGGGCTGACCGCAGCCTCGTGCCCACACCAGAGCGGCCGTCACGCCGTCGTCGCGCTCGCCCGCGCAACCACAAGGAGAAAGTCCCGTGCTACAAGCGTCCGTCCCGGCGATGCCGGTCGTGTCCGAGCGTGTGCGTGAGCTGCACGCGCGGATGACGCTCGAGGAGAAGCTCGCGCAGATCGTCGGCTACTGGCTCGACCAGGGCGGCGACGTCGTCGCCCCCATGCAGGGGGAGATGGCCGCCGGCCAGCGGGGCGCAGACGCCCTCGCCGACATCACGCGGCACGGCATCGGCCACTACACCCGCGTCTACGGCACCCGTCCGGTCGACGCCGCGGAGCGGGCGGCGTGGCTGTGGGGCGAGCAGCGCCGGCTCAAGCGGGAGACCCGCCTGGGCATCCCCGCGCTCGTCCACGAGGAGTGCCTCACCGGCCTGGCCGCGTGGCGGGCCGCGACCTTCCCCACCCCGCTCGCCTGGGGCGCCGCCTTCGACCCCGCGCTCGTCGAGGAGATGGGGCGGGTCGTCGGGGAGTCGATGCGCAGCCTCGGGGTCCACCAGGGCCTCGCCCCGGTGCTCGACGTCGTCCAGGACCCGCGCTGGGGACGCGTCGACGAGTGCATCGGGGAGGACCCCTACCTCGTGGGGACCGTCGGCACCGCCTACGTCCGCGGCCTGCAGTGCTCCGGCGTCCACGCGACCCTCAAGCACTTCGTCGGGTACGCCTCCTCGCGCGCCGGACGCAACCACGCCCCCGTCTCCGCCGGGCCGCGGGAGATCGCCGACGTCCAGCTGCCGCCCTTCGAGATGGCCCTGCGCGACGGCGGTGCCCGCTCGGTGATGAACTCCTACACCGACGTCGACGGCGTGCCGATGGCCTCGAGCGTCGAGTACCTCACCGGGGTGCTGCGTGAGCGGCTCGGGTTCGACGGCGTCGTCGTCGCCGACTACTTCGCCGTCGCCTTCCTCGAGGTCATGCACGCCGTCGCCGCCGACCGCGGCGAGGCTGCGGCGCTCGCCCTCGAGGCGGGCGTCGACGTCGAGCTGCCCACCGGGGACGCCTACCTCGAGCCGCTCGCCGCGCGCGTGCGCGCCGGGCTGCTCGACGAGCAGTACGTCGACCGGGCCGTGCTGCGCGCGCTGTCGCAGAAGGAGGAGCTCGGGCTGCTCGACCCCGACGCGTTCGAGGACGAGCCGCCCGCCGTCGTCGACCTCGACTCCCCCCGCCACCGGGACGTGGCACGCCGGCTGGCCGAGAAGTCGATCGTCCTGCTCGTTAACGACGGCGTCCTGCCGCTGCGCAGCTGGGTACGCGCGCCGCGGCGGGTGGCCGTCATCGGCCCCAACGCCGACCGGGCCGCGGCCCTCCAGGGCTGCTACTCCTTCACCAACCACGTCCTCGCGCACTACCCCGACCACGACCCCGGCCTCGCGATCCCGACCGTCCGCGACGCGCTCGGCACGGCGTTCGCCGCCGCCGGGATGCCGCAGCCCGAGCTGGTGCACGTCCCCGGCTGCGCCGTCGAGGGGGAGGACACCTCGGCCTTCGCCGAGGCGGTCGCGGCGGCGGAGGGCGCTGACGTCGCGGTCGTCGTCGTCGGCGACCAGGCCGGCCTGTTCGGCCGCGGCACGGTGGGCGAGGGCAACGACACCGAGTCCCTCGACCTGCCGGGGGTGCAGCGCGAGCTCGTCGAGGCCGTCCTCGCGACCGGCACACCGGTCGTCATGGTTCTCGTCACCGGCCGTCCCTACGCCGTCGGCTGGGCCCTGGAAGGGCCTGGTCCTCGGCCGGGTGCCGTCCTCCAGGCGTTCTTCCCCGGTGAGGCCGGCGGTCTGGCGATCGCCGACGTCCTCACCGGCGTGGTCGCCCCGTCCGGGCGGCTGCCGGTGTCACTGCCGCGCTCGGCGGGTGCGCAGCCCTACACCTACCTCCACCCGATCCTCGGCGGCCCCTCGGAGGTGACGTCGGCGGACTCCACGCCGCTGCGCCCCTTCGGCTTCGGGCTGTCCTACACGCAGTTCGCCTACACCGACCTCGTGGTGGACCCCGAGGTCCGGGCGGGCGGCACGTTCACCGCCGCGGTGACGGTGAGGAACACCGGGCAGGTCGCGGCGAGCGACGTCGTCCAGCTCTACGGGCGCGACCTCGTCGGGTCCGTCGCGCGGCCGGTGGCCCAGCTCCTCGGCTACGCCCGCGTCCCGCTGCAGCCCGGGGAGTCACGCCGGGTGACGTTCACCGTGCCGACGACGCGCCTGGCGTTCTCCGACCGGCGCCTCGTGCGGGTCGTCGAGCCCGGCGACGTCGAGGTGTGGGCCGGTTCCCACGCCGCGGCCTCGGCGCCCGCGGCGGCGGGGGAGGAGCCGGCGAACTACGCCATCCGCAGCGAGCGCAAGGACGAAGGACCCGCGGTCCCCGGGACGGCGACGGAGCGGGCGCGGGTCGCGATCAGCGGCGCAGTCCATCAGGTGACGGCGTCGGACGAGCGCCTCGTCCACGTGCGCGTGACGCCTGCCTGAACGGGGGGCGGCGTCTCGAATGACGAGACGTGTCATGCGCGCGCCCGGGACAATGTCGTTACGAACGGGTGGGCTTGCGCACGCGCGCGGGTTGGCGGGTTGGTGGGAACACATGGCGTGGAGAATCCATGGCAGTCGATAGGGTCTGTGACATGGCTACGCAAGAGATCACCTACCGCGTTTGCGACACGTGCGGCGACGAGATCCGCCTCGCTGAGACGTACCGCATCACCCCGCCCGGCAGCAGGAGCCGCACTCGCGAGGTTGACCTGTGTGACGAGCATTCGCTGCCGGTCCGCAAGGCCCTGAACCCGAAGGCCACCGCAGGAATTGTTCGTCTCCGAGCCGATTTCGTTGAGGCGAGCTGAGGCGGGGCCCGCGCCACCCACGCCAAGGTCTCGCGAGACCTGCGCGTGACGGGCCGACGTACGTGTCTCGTGCCGGGTCTGATGGAGGCTCTCAATCCAGTGGAGGATGAGAGTCACGGCAGCACCGAGGAAGTACCCCGAGGAGCTTCGGGAGCGTGCGATCCGGATGGCGGCCGACCTACGCCGTGACCCGGCCACGCGTCAGGGGGTGTTGGCGAGGGTCGGGGAGCAGCTGGGGATCAATCCCGAGACGCTGCGCAACTGGGTGACTCAGGCTGAGGCCGACGCTGGGGACCGCCCGGGGACCACGACGTCTGATGCTCAGCGGCTGGCGGACCCACCCGCGCTGGGCCTGTCGGTCGCCCTGGCCCTGGCGTCCTTCGCGGTGCCGTGGCTGACGTCTGTTGGCGTGGTCCTCGGGGCGGTCGTGCTCCCCGTCGTCATCGAGGCGGCTGCGCGGAGGACCTCGGGCGCGGCACCGCTCGGTGACTACCTCGGCCCGCGGACCAGGGGAACGGTGCTCGCCTCGTTGGCGGTCGCCGTGCTCGTCACCGCCGCAGCGCTCTTCCTGCTCAAGGTCACCGGAGCCGTCGGGGGCGTGCTCGTCGGCGCCGTCGTCATCAGCGTGGTGACGGCCTGGTGCACCAGGTGGGTGAGCCGGCAACGCCTCACCGAGGGTGCCGGCCGATGAGCTCGGCGGTCGCCGGCTTCAACGCGGTCATCCACCCCGAGCAGCGGATCCGGATCTGCGCATTTCTCCTCGCGAACGAGGAGGCGGCCTTCTCCGTACTGCGCGAGTCCTTGAGCATCAGCGAGTCGGGCCTGAGCAAGCAGGTCAAGGTGCTCGTCGACGCGGGGTACGTGCGGGCCACGAAGGAGCGCGGGGTTTCGCGGCCGCGGACCTGGGTGGCACTGACGGCCGAGGGCCGCCGGGCGACCGTGGGCCACCTGGCGGCACTGCGGGAGATCGCCGCAGTGGTCGAGTCGTCCTGAGGAGAGGGAGGGACGAGGTCGCACATCGCGCTCATGTCGGTGGCGCACGGGCCGCGCGGATGGGGCGGGCCGCCGCCGCGCGCGTCGACGCGCAGTTCGGCCGTGCGCGTGCGGCCCAGGAGCTCGAACGCCTCCTGCCGTCCTGAGGGCACCGCTAGCCTGGGCGCAGCACGGTGACGGTGCCGTGCGCCGGAGGGGGGCGAGTGGACGCGGACGTCGTCGTCGTGGGCGCGGGCCTGGCCGGGCTCGTCGCGACCGCCGAGCTCGCCGGTGCCGGGCGCCGGGTGGTCCTCGTGGACCAGCAGCCGCTCACCGACCTCGGCGGGCAGGCCTTCTGGTCCTTCGGCGGGCTGTTCCTCGTCGACTCCCCGGAGCAGCGCCGCATGGGGGTGCGCGACAGTGCGGAGCTCGCCTGGCAGGACTGGGCCGGCACCGCCGGCTTCGACCGCCCGCGCGAGGACCTGTGGCCCGAGCGCTGGGCGCGTGCCTACGTGCGCTTCGCCGCCGGGGAGAAGCGCGCGTGGCTGCACTCCCTGGGCGTGCGGTTCTTCCCCGTCGTCGGCTGGGCGGAGCGCGGGGGCGGGCTCGCCGCCGGGCCGGGGAACTCCGTGCCCCGCTTCCACATCGTCTGGGGCACCGGGCCGGCGATCGTCGCGCCCTTCGCCCGCCAGGTCCGGGCCGCCGTCGACGCCGGGCTCGTGCGCCTGGCGCCGCGCCACCGCGTCACCCGGCTGACGACGACGGGAGGCGTCGTCGACGGTGTCGCGGGGGACGTCCTCGCGCCCGACGGGGCCGCGCGCGGCGAGCCGACGAGCCGCGAGGTCGTCGGGGAGTTCCGGCTGGGCGCCCAGGCCGTCGTCGTCGCCTCCGGCGGGATAGGCGGCAACGGAGAGCTCGTGCGGCGCTGGTGGCCCGAGTCGCTCGGGACCCCGCCGGCCCGGATGCTCACCGGGGTGCCCGCCTACGTCGACGGCTCGCTGCTCGAGGCCGCCGAGCGGGCGGGGGTGAGCCTGGTCAACCGGGACCGGATGTGGCACTACACCGAGGGCGTGGAGAACCACACGCCGGTCTGGCCCGGGCACGGCATCCGGATCCTGCCGGGCCCCTCCTCCCTGTGGCTCGACGCCACGGGGCGCCGGCTGCCCGCCCCGAACTTCCCGGGGTTCGACACCCTCGCCACCCTGCGCCACCTGCGCTCCACCGGGCACGACCACAGCTGGTTCGTCCTCACCCGCCGGATCATCGAGAAGGAGCTCGCCCTGTCCGGCAGCGAGCAGAACCCCGACCTCACCGGCAGGGACGTGCGCCTCCTCCTCGAGCGTCTGCGCCCCGGCCCGCCCGGACCGGTGGCCGCGTTCACGGAGCGAGGGTCGGACTTCGTCGTCGCCGGCTCCCTCGACGAGCTCGTCGCCGGCATGAACCGGCTGACGCCCGAGGCGCCGCTCGACCTCGACGTCGTCGCCGGGGAGGTGCGCGCCCGCGACCGTGCGCTGGACAACGAGTTCACCAAGGACGCCCAGGTCACGGCGCTGCGCCAGGCCCGCACGTACCGCGGTGACCGGCTGGTCCGGGTGGCCGCCCCGCACCGGCTGCTCGACCCCGACGCCGGGCCGCTCGTCGCCGTCAGGCTCCGCGTCCTCACCCGCAAGACCCTCGGCGGCATCGAGACGGACCTCGACGGGCGAGCGCTCGGCCCGGACGGCGCGCCGGTGCCCGGGCTGTTCGCGGCGGGGGAGGCCGCCGGGTTCGGCGGTGGCGGCATGCACGGCTACCGCTCGCTCGAGGGCACCTTCCTCGGCGGCTGCCTGTTCTCCGGCCGCCAGGCCGGGCGGGGCGCCATCGAGGCGACCTGAGCGGTGCGTACCCGAGCACTGCCTCGTCCGTGGGAAACTTGTCCTCATGGCTATGCGAGACATCCGCGTCGTGGGGGACCCGGTCCTGCGCACCCCGTGCGAACCGATCACGGACATCGACGACCGCGTCAAGGCGCTCGTCGAGGACCTGCTCGAGACGGTCGACCACGAGGGGCGCGCCGGCCTGGCCGCCAACCAGATCGGTGTCAGCCTGCGGGCGTTCTCGTGGAACATCGAGGACGAGATCGGCTACGTCCTCAACCCCCGGATCGTCGAGGTCTCCGAGGAGGAGTACCAGGACGGTGACGAGGGCTGCCTGTCCGTGCCGGGTCTGTGGTTCCCCACCGAGCGCGCCTGGTACGCCCGCGTCGAGGGCATCGACCTCGACGGCAAGCCCGTCGTCGTCGAGGGCGAGGAGCTCATGGCCCGCTGCCTGCAGCACGAGGTCGACCACCTCGACGGGATGCTCTACATCGACCGCCTGGACAAGAGCCAGCGGAAGAAGGCGATGCGCGCCATCCGGGAGATGCTGTAGCACCACTTCCCACGGGGTCCGTGGTCGGCTAGTGTCGGCCACGGTCCGACCGTCGGACCCCTCACCTCGGGGAGGGTGTGTGCTCCGCACCTGGTATCTCACCACGCGCTTCGACTGCGACCTGCGTCGGCAGGCCAGCGCGCTCTGTTGTTGTCGCTGAGCACCTGCGGGACGGTTCAGCTCTGACCTGAGCCCCGGACGCCGGCACCGCCGCCGGCCCCCTGCGCCACGCCGTCGTCATCGGCGTGCCCGCGCGTCCGCACACCCGCGCCCCGGCGCACCATCGCGCCTGCCTCGTCGTCCCTGCACACCCGGAAGGCAGTCATGTCCACCACCACGTCCTCCCGACGGCGGCTACGAGCCCCGTCGTTCACCGTCCAGATCCTGCTCGCGCTCGTCCTCGGCGTCCTTCTCGGCTGGTGGGCGCTGTCCATCGGCCAGACGCCCGAGGGGGAGCCCAACGGCCTCACCGTCGCGCTCGACACCATCGGCGGCGCGTTCGTCAGCCTGCTGCGCGCCACGGTCCCGCCCCTCGTCTTCACCGCGATCGTCGCCTCGATCGCCAACCTGCGGGGGGTGGCCAACGCCGCCCGCCTCGCCGGCCAGACCCTGCTGTGGTTCGCCGTGACCGCCGCCGCCTCGGTGGCGATCGGCATCGGCCTCGGGCTCCTCATGAAGCCCGGGATCAACACCTCGGTCGGCGCGGACGCCGCGGCCGACCCGGGCCGCACCGGCAGCTGGCTCGACTTCCTCAGCGGCCTCATCCCGGCCAACTTCCTCGGCCTGCAGAGCTCGGTCTCCCTCGAGCGCGCCGGCGACGAGATCGCCGGGGTGAGCGGGTCGTTGAGCTTCAACGTGCTGCAGATCCTCGTCATGGCGCTCGTCGTGGGGATCGCCGCGCTCAAGGTCGGGCAGAAGGCCGAGCCGTTCCTCTCGGTCAACCGCTCGCTGCTCGCGATCATCCAGAAGGTGCTGTGGTGGATCATCCGCCTCGCCCCGCTCGGCACGCTCGGCCTCGTCGGGCGCGCGGTGGCCACCTACGGCTGGGAGTCCCTCGCCCCGCTCGGCACGTTCGCCGCGGCCGTCTACATCGGCCTGGCGCTCGTGCTGCTCGTCGTCTACCCGATCGTGCTCAAGAGCAACGGGCTGTCGGTGGTGCGGTTCTTCCGCGGCGCGTGGCCGGCGATCCAGCTCGGGTTCGTCTCCCGTTCCTCGATCGGCACCCTGCCGGTCACCGAGCGGGTCGTCGAGCGCAACCTCGGGGTTCCGCAGTCCTACGCCTCCTTCGCGGTCCCGCTCGGGGCGACGACGAAGATGGACGGCTGCGCCTCGATCTACCCGGCGCTCGCGGCGATCTTCGTCGCGCAGTTCTTCGGGATCGAGCTCGCGATCACCGACTACCTGCTCATCGCGTTCGTCTCGGTCGTCGGCTCCGCGGCGACGGCCGGCCTCACCGGCGCGATCGTCATGCTCACCCTCACCCTGTCGACCCTCGGCCTGCCGCTCGAGGGCGTGGGCCTGCTCCTGGCGATCGACCCGATCCTCGACATGGGCCGTACCGCGACGAACGTCGCGGGCCAGGCGCTCGTGCCGACGATCGTCGCCAAGCGTGAGGGCATCCTCGACGTCGAGCAGTACGACTCGGCCAACGCCACGGACCTCTTCACCGAGGACGTCGAGCACGCGGACGGGGCACCGCAGGAGGTGAGCGGCCGGCCCGAGGCGGCGGCCGCCCCCGCCCGGTCCTGACCTCCCGCCGGTGGGTCCTGGTCGGGCCCACCGGCGGTGTGGCATGATGACCGTGCTACGCCGTGATCGTGGCGGAACTGCTGGTAACTCCGGCTGAGGTCGTAGGGGAAGACGCACCTCAACAGGAACCAGGAGGGTCGACATGAGTGGTGCCAACACCCGCGGCGTCATTTTCGTGCACTCAGCGCCCCGTGCGCTGTGCCCGCACGTCGAGTGGGCGGCCGGCACGGTCCTCGACGGCCGCGTCACGATGGAATGGACGCCCCAGCCTGCCGCGCCGGGAATGTTCCGCGCCGAGTACTCCTGGGCCGGCCCGGTCGGGACCGGGGCGCGGCTCGCCTCCGCGCTGCGCGGGTGGAACCACCTGCGCTACGAGGTCACCGAGGACCCGACGCCCGGGGTCGACGGCGGGCGCTGGTCGCACACGCCCGAGCTCGGCATCTTCCACGCGCAGACCGACGCGCACGGCAACGTCGTCGTGCCGGAGGACCGGGTCCGTTCCGCCCTCGAGCACGCCGCCGACCCCGTGCGCATGCGCCACGAGCTCAACCTGGCGATCGGCCAGGCGTGGGACGACGAGCTCGAGCCGTTCCGCTACGCCGGTGCGGGCGCGCCGGTGCGCTGGCTCCACCGGGTCGGCTGAGCCCGGCCGGGACCGGCGCGGCCGGTCCCGGCCCGCGTCAGACGTTGCGGACGGCGAGGGCGACGTTGTGGCCGCCGAACCCGAAGGCGTTGTTGACCCCGACGACGTCGCCGGCGGGCAGCGCGCGCGGGATGTCGCGCACGAGGTCGATGTCCAGGCCGGCGTCCATCTCGGTGACGTTGATCGTCGGGGGAGCGGTGCGCTCCTTGATGGCCAGGACGGTGAAGATCGTCTCCAGCGCGCCGGCACCACCGAGGAGGTGGCCGGTCATCGACTTCGTCGCGGAGATCGTCACGTGGTCCGCCTCGGCGCCGAGCCCGCGGCGGATCGCGGCGGCCTCGATCCCGTCGCCGACGGGCGTGGACGTCGCGTGCGCGTTGACGTGGACGACCTCGCGGCCGGTGACGCCGGCGTCCTGGAGCGCCAGGCGCATCGCGCGCTCCTGCCCGGCGCCGGTGGGGTCGGGCGGGGCGATGGCGTAGGCGTCGGACGTCATGCCGATGCCGCAGATCTCGGCGTACACGCGCGCGCCGCGGGCGGCGGCGTGCTCGGCGCTCTCCAGGACGACGATCCCGGCGCCCTCGCCCAGGACGAAGCCGTCGCGGGTGACGTCGTAGGGGCGTGAGGCGCCCTCGGGGTCGTCGTTGCGCGTCGACAGCGCCTGCATCTTGGCGAACGCGGCCATCGGCAGCGGGTGGATCGCGGCCTCGGTGCCACCGGCGACGACGACGTCGGCGCGGCCCGAGCGGATCATGTTCACCCCGGTGGCGATCGCCTCGGCGCCCGAGGCGCAGGCGGACACGGGGGCGTGGGCCCCGGCGCGGGCGCCGACCTCGAGGGAGACGTACCCGGCGGGGGAGTTGGGCATGAGCATGGGGACGGTGAGCGGCATGACGCGGCGCGCGCCGCGCTCCTTGACGGTGTCCCACGCGTCCAGGAGGGTCCACACGCCGCCGATCCCGGAGGAGACGACCGCGCCGAGACGCTCGGGGTCGACCTCGGGGGCGCCGGCGTCGGCCCACGCCTCACGGGTCGCGATGACCGCGTACTGGGCGCTCGGGTCCATGCGGCGGATCTCGGTGCGGGCCAGGACGTCCGCGGCGGAGACGGCGAGCTGGCCGGCGAAGTCGACCGGGATCTCGTACCGCTCGGCCCAGTCGTTGTCCAGGGTGCGCACGCCGGACTTGCCGGCGAGGGCGTTGCTCCAGGTCGAGGGCACGTCCCCGCCCAGCGGCGTGGTGGCTCCGAGACCGGTGACGACGACGGTGGGGCTCATGGCTGCTCCTCGAGGTGGGTGGGTGCCGGCCGGGACGACGGTGACGCCGTCCCGGCCGACGAGGTCAGGCCTGCGCGCCGTGGATGAAGGAGACGGCGTCCTGGACGGTGGCGAGGTTGGCGACCTCCTCGTCGGGGATGCGGACCTCGAACTTCTCCTCGGCCAGCGTGACGATGGTCATCATCGACAGGGAGTCGATGTCGAGGTCGTCGGTGAAGGACTTCTCCAGCTGGACGGACTCGGCCGGAAGGCCGGTCTCCTCGTTGACGATCTCCGCCAGTCCGGCCAGGATCTCCTGCTCGCTGTGTGCCATGCGTGTTGCTCCAATTTCGTGTGGATGGGTCGGAAGACAGTGTGGTCCAGAAGGCGTGCGCCGCTCGGGGCGACTCGCCCGGGTCAGGGCAGGGCCACCACCTGGGCGGCGTAGGCGAGGCCGGCGCCGAACCCGATCTGCAGCGCCAGCGCCCCGGACTCCACCGCGCCCTCCCGGATGAGCCGCTCGGCGGCCAGCGGGATGGAGGCGGCGGAGGTGTTGCCGGTCTCGGCGATGTCCCGCGCGATCACCACGGAGTCCGAGAGCCCGACCTGCTTGGCGAGCTGGTCGATGATCCGCATGTTCGCCTGGTGCGGGAGGAACACCTCGATGTCCTCCGGCCGCAGCCCGGCGGCCTCGATCGCCGCGGTGGCGACCTTGGCCATCTCGAAGCTCGCCCACTTGAAGACGGTGGGGCCCTTCTGCCGCAGCGTCGGCCACGAGGTGTCGGTGCCGTCGCGGAAGGTGAGCCAGGAGTGGGTCTGGTAGATCGTGTCCGCCTGCGACCCGTCCGAGCCCCACACGGTGGGGCCGATCCCGGGGGTGTCGGACGGGCCGACGACGGCGGCGCCCGCACCGTCGCCGAGGAGGAAGGAGATCGTCCGGTCGGTGGGGTCGATGAAGTCCGACATCCGCTCGGCGCCGATGACGAGGACGTGGTCCGCCGTGCCGGCGCGGACGAGGGCGTCGGCCTGGGCGATGCCGTAGCAGTACCCGGCGCACGCGGCGGAGATGTCGTACGCCGCGGCAGGGCTCGCCCCGATACGGTCGGCGATGATCGTCGCCAGGGCGGGGGTCTGCTCCAGGTGGGTGACGGTGGCGAGGATGACCGCCCCGATCCGGGAGGCCTCGACGCCGGAGGCCTCGAGCGCCTTGCGGGCGGCCTCCTCGGTCATCGCGGCGATCGTCTGCTCCTCCGTGGCGCGTCGCCGCTCGATGATGCCGGTCCGCTGGCGGATCCACTCGTCGGAGCTGTCGATGGGCCCGGCGATGTCGTCGTTGCTCACGACCCGCTCACCGCGCACCCCGGAGATGCCGAGGATGCGGGAGTAGGCGTGGCGCTGCGGGGAGCGCAGGGTGGGACGGGTCATCGGGCCCCTCCGTGCTCGCGCACCAGCTCACGGGCCGCGTCGATCTGGTCGGGGGACTTCAGGGCGAGGGTCTGCACGCCGGGCAGCGTACGTCGGGCCAGTCCGGTAAGGACACCGGCGGGCGCCAGCTCGACGGCGGCGGTGACGCCGAGGTCGACCATCGCCTCGCAGCACAGGTCCCACCGCACGGGGCGGGCCACCTGCGCGACGATCCGGTCCAGGGCGTCCTGGCCGGAGGTGACGGCGGCGCCGTCGGCGTTGGACAGGAGCGTGGCGCGCGGGGCGACCGGGGTGAGTGACGCGGCGGCCGCGGCCACCTCGCCGACCGCGGGGGCCATGTGCTCGGTGTGGAACGCGCCGGCCACCTGGAGCGGCACGACGCGCGCCCGCGCGGGCGGCTCGGCGGCGAGGGCCGCGAGCTGGTCGAGGGTGCCGGCGGCGACGACCTGTCCGCCGCCGTTGACGTTCGCGGCGGTGAGCCCGTGCCGGGCGAGGACCTGCTCGACCTCCTCGGGGTCACCGCCGACGACGGCGCTCATCCCGGTGGGGGTGACGGCGGCGGCCGCGGCCATCGCCCGGCCCCGGACGCCGACGAGCGTCATCGCCTCGCCGGCGGTGAGCACGCCCGCGACGGCCGCGGCGGCGAGCTCACCGACGGAGTGGCCGGCGGTGACGTCGACCGCGGCGGTGCCCTGCCCGAGCAGCGCCTGGAGGGCGAGCAGCGAGGCGGCGACGATGAGCGGCTGGGCGTTGCGGGTGTCGCGGATCTCCTCGGCGTCCGCCTCGGTGCCGAGGCGGCGCAGGTCGAGACCGGCCGCCTCGCTGTAGGCGTCGAGGGACGTGGAGAGCTCCGGGAGCTCGAGCCACGGGGAGAGCATCCCGGGGGACTGGGCGCCCTGGCCAGGGCAGAGGATCGCGAGCACGGCCTCCACTCTGCCAACAAGGCACGGCACGCCAGCGGCGCGACGCCTACCAACTCCTCACGACCCCCTTGTGGGAGATCGACAAAGCGGTGGCGCCGCAGTGAGCGCCGTCACACCCCGGAGTGGTCCCCGGCCATGGCGGACAGGCGACCGACGACGAGCGCGACCTGGAGCACGAAGGCCTCCCGCGGCGTCGTCGCGTCCCACCCGACGACCTGGGAGATGCGCCGCAGCCGGTAGCGCACGGTGTTGGGGTGGACGTACAGGGCGCGGGCGGCACCCTCGAGGGACCGGCCCTGGGCGAGGTACTCCCCGAGCGTCTCGAGCAGCGGGCCGCCGGCCGTGACGAGCGGGCGGTAGATCTCGTTGAGCAGCGTGCGCCGGGCGAGCGGGTCGCCGTTGAAGAACCGCTCGGGCAGCAGCTCGTCGGCCTCGACGAGCTCGGGCGCGTCGGGCCAGGCCGGCGCGGCGAGCAGTCCGGCGAGGGCCGCGCGTGCGGAGCGACCAGCCTCGGCGATGTCCCCGACCTCGGGGCCGATGACCACGGTGCCCGGCCGCAGCCGGGACATGAGGGACTCCGCCGCCGCGCGCAGGTCGGGCCCGCCGAGGACGATGACGAGCCGGTCGCCCTGGATGCCCACGAGCGCGTCGTGCGCGGCCCGGCGGGAGGCGCGGCGCAGCTCTGAGGTGCTGCGCTCGTCGAGGGGGGTGTGGGTGGTGCCGACGAGGACGACCGTGCGCCCGGTGCCCGACCAGCCGAGGGCCGCGGCGCGCGAGCGCAGCGAGCCGTCGGTGTCCCCACGGACGAGTGAGTCGACGACGAGCGCCTCGAGCCGCGCGTCCCAGGCGCCGCGCGCCTCCGCGGCCCGGGCGTAGACCTCGGCGGCGGAGAAGGCGACCTCCCGCGAGTAGCGCAGGACGGCGTCACGCAGGTCGCGCTGCTGGCCCGGTGCGGCGAGCTGGACGGCGTTCTCCTCCACGACCTCGACGATGAGGCGGACCAGCTGCAGCGTGTGCTGCAGCGAGATCGAGCGGGTGAGCTCGGGCGGCGCCGCCCGGAAGATCTCCGCGGCGTTGTACGTCGCCTCGGCCGAGCTCTCGTACCAGGCGATGAAGGCGGCGATGCCGGACTGCGCGACGAGCCCGATCCACGACCGGTCCTCCGCGGCGAGCTCGCCGTACCAGGGGATCTCGCCGTCGAGGCGCTTGAGCGCGGCGGAGGTGAGCAGGTCGGTGCCGCCGCGCAGGCGCCGGACGACGTCCGAGCTGTCCTGCCTGTCGGCGGGAGTGCTCGCGGGTGACATGGGCAGAGCATAGGGGAGGCGTTGTGGGAAGCCGACAACCCCGCTCGCCAGGTGAGAACGGCGCAGCGACGGCGGAACCGGTGCCCCGTCCACATGAGGGCTGGGAGCCGACCCGCTAGGGTCGACCGCATGGCTCTACTCCAGCGACTCAAGGCACTGCTGACCAGACGCCGGCCCGAGCGGCGTCCGGGGACCCGGCAGGCCACCTCCGCGGCACGCAGCGCCGACGTGCCGCGCGAGAACGTCCTGCGGGCCAAGCTCGTCGAGGATCCCAACGACATGCAGGCGTTCGGTGAGCTCGCCGAGCTCGTGCGCCGTCGTGCCGACTCCGTCGAGCCGGTCGACCCCCTCATCGCCGAGCACGAGCCGACCGACCACCACATCTCCGCCGAGGTGGCGATCTGGGCGCTGGCCGAGGAGCTCGCGGGCAACCCGAAGGCGTGGTTCCCGCTCATCGAGCTCGGCCGCCTGTCCCTCCAGGACGACCACGAGGGCGCCATGCGCCGCCTGAGCGCCGCCTGCGAGCGGGAGCACTCGGGCCTGGCGCTGGCCGAGGGCGTGCGCACGCTGCGTGAGGCCGACCTCCCGGGTGACGGCCTGGGCCTGGGCGTGGGGCAGTGGTCCCCGCGCGACCACATCCCCGAGGCGGGACGCCAGGTCGTCCTCGCCGCCCTCGAGGCCGACCGCCCGCTCGACGCGCGCCGCCACCTCGAGGAGCTCAAGCAGCGCGACGACGCCGAGACGCACGCCGTCGTCGCCGAGCTCGAGCCGCGCGTGGCCGCAGCCGAGCGCGTCTGACGCACCCGCTTCCGCGGTCCTCGCCCCCCGCGGGCCGCAGAGGTGCAGGCGCCGTAGCATGGCGGCGCCGGGGGGCGAGCAGCAGGTGAGGGACATCGGTCCCCGGTCCGGCGGTGTGTGTCCTGGTTCACTGGATCCAGCACCGCACAAGGTGAATCAGCCCGAGGGCGACCACCGAAGGCCCTCGGCACCAGCCAAGGAGGACCACCATGCCTGAAACCATGCGCGCCGCCGTCGTGCCCGAGCTGGGCAGCCCGCTCGAGGTCCAGGACCTCGAGATCCCGCAGCCCGGACCGTTCGAGGCGCTGGTCAAGGTCGACTACAGCGGCGTGTGCCACACCGACCTGCACGCCGCGCACGGCGACTGGCCGGTCAAGCCGACCCCGCCGTTCATCCCGGGCCACGAGGGGGTCGGCACCGTCGTCGCCGTCGGCGACCGCGTCGACCGGGTGAAGGTCGGCGACAAGGTCGGCAACGCCTGGCTCGCGTCCGCCTGCGGCGAGTGCGAGTACTGCCAGACCGGCTGGGAGACGCTGTGCCCGAAGCAGCAGAACGGCGGCTACTCCGTCAACGGCTCCTTCGGCCAGTACATGCTCGTCGACTCCCGCTACTGCCCGATCATCCCCGACGGCGTCGACCCCGCGGGCGCCGCCCCGATCCTGTGCGCCGGCGTCACGGTGTACAAGGGCCTGAAGATGACCGACACCAAGCCCGGTGAGTGGGTGCTCATCTCCGGCATCGGCGGCCTGGGCCACATCGCCGTCCAGTACGCCGTCGCCATGGGGCGCCGGGTCGTCGCGGTCGACGTCGAGGACAGCAAGCTCGAGCTCGCCCGCAAGCACGGCGCCGAGGTCACCGTCAACGCCCGCACGAGCGATGACCCGGCCGAGGAGATCAAGGCCGCCACGGGTGGCGGCGTCCACGGCGCGCTCGTCACCGCCGTCAACGCCCACGCCTTCCCGCAGGCCGTCGGCGCGCTGCGCCGCGGCGGCACCGTCTCCCTCGTGGGCCTGCCGCCGGACCAGTTCCCGCTCGACATCTTCACCACGGTGCTCTTCGGCCTCACGGTCCGTGGCTCGATCGTCGGGACCCGCAAGGACATGAGCGAGGCGCTGGACTTCTTCGCCCGCGGCCTCATCAGCCCGACCTACACGGTGCGCCCGATGGACGACATCAACGAGATCTTCGCCGAGATGGAGGAGGCCAAGATCGACGGTCGCATCGTCATGGACATGAACGCCTGACGACCCCGTCCCACCCCGCAAACGCCGAGAGCTGGATCGTGCACGGTGCACGATCCAGCTCTCGGCGCTTCAGGAGGAGGGTCTCCTCCGGGTTGGACGGCTGCGGTCAGGAGTCGCCGCCCGCGGTGCCGGACTCACCGGCGTTGACGTCCCACAGGCGGTAGCGCTCGACGGCCTGACGCGGGGCGTCGGGGTCGATCGAGCCCTGGGCGGCGAGGGCCTGGAGGGCCTTGACCACCATGGAGTGGGAGTCGATGAGGAACTGGCGACGAGCCGCCGGGCGGGTGTCGGAGTAGCCGAAGCCGTCCGCGCCGAGGACGTGGTAGTCGCCCGGCACCCACTGGCGGATCATGTCCGGGACCATGTGGTCCCAGTCGCTCGAGGCGATGAACGGGCCGCCCGCGTCACGCAGCTTGGCGGTGACGTACGGCTCGGGGTGCTCACCGGTCGGCTCGAGCAGGCGCTTGCGCTCGATCGCCAGCGCGTCGCGGCGCAGCTCGCCCCAGCTCGTCACGGACCACACGCCTGCGCGCACGCCCCAGTCCTCGGCGAGGATGTCGCGCGCGTGCATCGCCCACGGCACACCGACGCCCGAGGCCATGAGCTGGACCCAGGGGCCCTCACCCTCGGACGGGGCGATGCGGTGGATGCCCTTGAGGATGCCCTCGACGTCCACGTCCTCCGGCTCGGCCGGCTGACGCATCGGCTCGTTGTACACCGTGAGGTAGTACATGACGTTCGGGTCGCGCGGGTCGTCGGCGCCGTACATGCGCTGCAGACCGTCGCGCACGATGTGCCGGATCTCGTAGGCGTACGCCGGGTCGTAGTTGACGAACGCCGGGTTGGTCTGGGCGATGACGAGCGAGTGCCCGTCCATGTGCTGCAGGCCCTCGCCGGCAAGCGTCGTGCGCCCGGCGGTGGCGCCGATGACGAACCCGCGGGCCAGCTGGTCCCCGGCGGCCCAGAACTGGTCGCCGGTCCGCTGGAAGCCGAACATCGAGTAGAAGATGTAGACCGGCACGAGCGGCTCGCCGAGGGTCGCGTAGGACGTGCCGACCGTCTGGAAGGCGGCGGCCGACCCGGCCTCGTTGATCCCCATGTGCATGATCTGGCCGGTCTCGGACTCCTTGTAGGAGAGCATGAGCTCGGCGTCCACGGCGGTGTAGTTCTGCCCGTGGGTGTTGAAGATCTTCGCCGTCGGGAAGATCGAGTCCAGGCCGAAGGTGCGGGCCTCGTCCGGGATGATCGGCACGATGCGGTTGCCGAACTCCTTGTCCTTCATCAGCTCCTTGAGGAGACGGACGAAGGCCATCGTCGAGGCGACCTCCTGCTTGCCCGACCCGCCCTTGAGGATCTCGAAGGGCTTGTCGCCCGGCATCGGCAGGGAGCCCTTGTCGTCGCGACGCTCGGGGAGGAACCCGCCGAGGGCCTTGCGACGCTCGAGCATGTACTGCAGCGTCGGGTCGTCCTGCGACGGCCGGTAGTACGGCGCGTTGAACGGGTCCTCGAGCTGCTCGTCCGAGATCGGGATGCGAAGAGCATCACGGAGCATCTTGAGGTCCGTGGTCTTCATCTTCTTCATCTGGTGCGTCGAGTTGCGCCCCGCGAAGCTCGGGCCGAGCCCGTAGCCCTTGACCGTCTGCGCGAGGATGACCGTCGGCTGACCCGTGTGCTCCATCGCCGCCTTGTAGGCCGCGTAGATCTTGCGGTAGTCGTGGCCGCCGCGCTTGAGCGCCCAGATCTCGTCGTCGGTCATGTCCTTGACGAGCTCCTTGGTCCGCGGGTCGCGGCCGAAGAAGTGCTCACGGACGTAGGCGCCGTCGTTCGCCTTGTAGGTCTGGTAGTCGCCGTCGAGCGTCTCGTTCATGAGGTTGACGAGCGCGCGGTCCTTGTCGGCGTTGAGCAGGGAGTCCCACTCACGGCCCCACAGGACCTTGATGACGTTCCAGCCGGCGCCGCGGAAGAACGCCTCGAGCTCCTGGACGATCTTGCCGTTGCCGCGCACCGGGCCGTCGAGGCGCTGGAGGTTGCAGTTGACGACGAACGTGAGGTTGTCGAGGTTCTGCTGCGCCGCGAGCTGGAGCATGCCGCGGGACTCGGGCTCGTCCATCTCGCCGTCGCCGAGGAACGCCCACACGTGCTGCTGGGAGGTGTCCTTGATGCCGCGCTCGTGCACGTAGCGGTTGGTGAACGCCTGGTGGATCGCCTCGGCCGGGCCCAGGCCCATCGAGACGGTCGGGAACTCCCAGAAGTCGGGCATGAGCCGCGGGTGCGGGTAGGACGGCAGACCGCCGCCCGGGTGGGAGTACTCCTGGCGGAAGCCGTCGAGGTCGTTCTCCGAGAGGCGGCCCTCGAGGTAGGCGCGCGCGTAGTTGCCCGGCGCGGAGTGGCCCTGGAAGAAGACCTGGTCACCGCCGCCCGGGTGGTCCTTGCCCCGGAAGAAGTGGTTCATCCCCACCTCGTACAGCGTCGCGATCGAGGCGTAGGAGGAGATGTGGCCACCGACGGACACGTCCGGGCGCTGGGCGCGGGTGACCATGACGGCGGCGTTCCAGCGGATCCAGCCGCGGTACTTGCGCTCCGCAGCCTCGTCACCGGGGAAGTAGGGCTCCTCGTGGACGCCGATCGTGTTGACGTACGGGGTGGTGAGCGGCGCGGGCACAGCGACGTTGCGCTGGCGAGCCCGCCGCATGAGGTTGAGCAGCATGTACCGCGCACGCGGCCCGCCGCGGTCCTCGATGAGCCCGTCGAGGGACTCGAGCCACTCCTGGGTCTCAGCAGGGTCGATGTCCTTGACCTGGCTCAGCAGGCCATCGATGAGCGGTCCAGATTCCTGTGGACTCACACGTCCTCTTTCCCTCAGGCGTCGACGCCCGACGCGCGTGGCTGGTGCTCGGTGACATCCAGATTAGGCCCATTGTCCCCGGCCCGGGAGGCCAGGGCCATCAGCCCGGTCACCGGTTCGCTATGACCTTGACAACAACCCGCCAAGGGTGAGCCTCTTGGGTGGTTCGTCTGGGATTGCTCCCGCCTCGGCAGTAGCGTTGTCCCAACCCCACGCATCGCGAGGGGCCGACGGCGCGAGGAGCGCCACCGACGAGAGAGAGTGGGAGAACACGTGGCAGCGACCGCTGGCCCCGATGCCGGCAGCCGGTTCGGCTTCACCGCCGGGCAGGAGATCCAGGAGTTCGGCTACGACGACGACGTCGACGAGGCGGTTCGTTCCGCCGTCGAGGACGTCACGGGCAAGGCCCTCGTGGACGAGGACCACTCCGACGTCGTCGACGGCGCGCTCATCTGGTGGCGGGACGACGACGGTGACGACACCGATCTCACCGATCTCCTCATGGACGCCCTCGACAACCTCGACGACGCCGGAGGCACCATCGTCGTGCTCACCCCGAAGCCGGGCCGTGGAGGTCACGTCGGCCCCGCGGTGCTGGAGGAGGCGGCGCGCACGGCGGGCCTGCAGCCCACCGGCGCGGTGAGCGCCTCGGAGGACTGGAACGGGCTGCGCCTGCTCTCGCGTGGTCGCGGTCGCTGACCGGGCGCCGGTCCTCGAGCTCCCGGACACCCACGGCACGCCGGTACGCCTCGGCGGGCGCCGGGAGCGTCCCCAGCTCGTCGTCTTCCTCCCGTTCGCGTTCTCGCGCGTGTGCGGCGGGGAGCTGCGCGCGCTCGTGAGCGAGCCGCTCGACGGCGCGGACCTCGCCGTCCTCAGCTGCGACCCGCTCTTCGCGCTGCGGGCGTGGGCGGAGCAGGAGGGGGCGACCTTCCCCCTGCTCTCGGACTTCTGGCCGCACGGGGCCGCGGCGCGCGCCTTCGGCGTGCTCGACGAGGCCTCCGGCGCGCCCACCCGCGCCTCCTTCCTCCTCGACGGCGACGGCGTCGTCGCCTGGTCGGTCCACTCGCCGGCCGGGGTGGCCCGGTCCGTCGCCGACTACCGCGCGGCCGTGGCCGCACTCACCGCCTGACCCCACACTCTGGGACGCCCCTTCGCGGACCGGTGACGTGCTGCAGGGTGCGTCCCAGGGGCGGCAGGGGCGTCCCGGACGGGGGAGGGGCGGGCGAGCAGTAGTCTTGGCGGCTGGGTGGCGCCCCTGGGGCTGCCGCTGGGGCCTGTAGCTCAGTTGGTCAGAGCGCCGCGCTTACACCGCGGAGGTCGCCGGTTCGAGACCGGCCGGGCCCACCACCCTCCCGCAGGAGCAGGCCTTCTCGCGAGAGCGGAGTTCCGCGCCCCGCCGTAGCCTCGGCCCATGGCCCGGACGGTCGCCGAGAAGATGGGGGTGCGCGCCGGCTCCCGGGCGCACCTCGTCGGGGCGCCCGCCGAGGCGGTCGCGGCGATGCGGCTGCCCGAGCTCGACCTCGCCGCGGACCTCACCGGCGCGTTCGACTACCTCCACCTCTTCGTCACCCGCCAGGAGGACATGCGCGCCGGCTTCGGCCCGCTGCGCGACCACCTCGCCCCCGACGGGCGGCTCTGGGTGTCCTGGCCCAAGGGCGGGCGGCTCGGCACCGACCTCACCATCCGGTCGGTCATCGCCATCGGCTACGACCACGGCCTCGTCGAGAGCACCGCGCTGCGGGTGGACGACACGTGGTCGGCCCTGAAGTTCACCCGTCCCAAGCCCGGCAAGACCTACCGGAACAGCTACGGCACGCTGCCCGGCGGACCGACCCGGTCCCGCCGTCCGGGATCCGAGACGGACCCGCAGGACCCTGTCCGGGGACGCGGCCCCGGACGACGATGACCGCACGTGCTGCCGACGGAGGGACCTGACATGAGCGCCACCGACGACTTCCTGCACAACGCCGAGGCGTACGCCGCCGCGTTCACCGGGGGCGACCTGGCGATGCCGCCGGCCCGGCACATCGCCGTCGTCGCCTGCATGGACGCGCGCCTCGACCCCGCCGGGCTGCTCGGCCTGCCGGACGGGGCCGCGCACGTCATCCGCAACGCCGGCGGCGTCGTCACCGACGACGTCGTCCGGTCGCTCGCGATCAGCCAGCGGCTGCTCGGCACGCGCGAGATCGTCCTCCTCCACCACACCGACTGCGGGATGCTCACGTTCACCGACGACCAGTTCAAGGCGCAGGTCGAGGCCGACACCGGGATCCGGCCGCCGTGGGCCGCGGAGTCGTTCCGCGACCCGGCCGACGACGTGCGCCAGTCCCTCGCCCGGATCGCCGCGAACCCGTTCGTCCCGCACAAGGACCAGGTCCGCGGCTTCGTCTACTCGGTCACCGACGGGACGCTCGCCGAGGTCCGGTAGCGCGGGCGGTCACCAGCGGGGGTGGACCGCCTCCCGCAGGTCGCGGTCGTAGATGGTGCGGACGACGTCGTCGAGCTCGGCGGGCAGCTCGAGCGAGCCGGCCGCGGCGTTCGCGCGCGCCTGCTCGGGGGAGCGGGCACCGGGGATGACGGTGGAGACGCCGTCCTGGGCGGCCACCCAGGCGAGGGCGACCTGGGCCGTGCTCGCGCCGGGGACGAGGAGGCGGGCCGCCGCGGCGAACTCGGTGGCGGCGCGCACGCCCGTCTCGAAGTCGACGCCGGAGAACGTCTCGCCGACGTCGAAGGCCTCGCCGTTGCGGTTGAAGCTGCGGTGGTCGGTGTCGGGGAACG
The DNA here is from genome assembly GCF_006151955.1 of Georgenia sp. 311. NCBI lineage: Bacteria > Bacillati > Actinomycetota > Actinomycetes > Allobogoriellales > Allobogoriellaceae > Georgenia > Georgenia sp. 311. The sequence continues at coordinate 26,932 of NZ_VDFS01000052.1, forward strand.
TCGTCTCGGGGGTGTAGCGGCCCGAGAGCAGGCCGCTGGCGAGCGGGACGCGGGCGATGATGCCCACCCCAGCCTCCCTGGCCGCCGGGAGCACCTGCTCGAGCGGCTTGAGACGGAAGGCGTTGAGGATGATCTGCACGGTGGCGACGTTCGGCCGGGCGATGGCGGCCAGCGCCTCCTCCACGAGCTCGACGCTCACCCCGTAGCTCGCCATGACGCCCTCGGAGACGAGGGTGTCGAGGTCGTCGAACACCCGGTCGATGCCGTAGACGGCGGTGGGCGGGCAGTGGAGCTGGACGAGGTCGAGGGTGTCGACGCCGAGGTTGCGCCGCGACCGGTCGGTCCAGGCGCGGAAGTTGTCCATCGAGTAGTTAGCCGGCTCCTGCGGCAGCCGCCGGCCCATCTTGGTCGCGACCGTGACGTCGAGGCCCGGGTTGTCGCGCAGCCAGCGCCCGATGAGCGCCTCGCTGCGACCGTCGCCGTAGACGTCGGCCGTGTCGAGCATCGTCACCCCCGACTCGACGGCGGCGTCGAGGACCGCGCGCGCGTCCTCCTCGCTCACCTCGCCCCAGTCCGAGCCGAGCTGCCAGGTGCCCTGGCCGATGACCGAGACGGTGCGGCCGGTGCGGCCGAGGGTGCGCGTGTCCATGGGACTCCTTCGCTGGGGGGTTCTCCTCAGCCTAGCCACGGGCCGTGACGCCCGGTGTGCGGCGGCGCCGATGGTGGGGTGGGATGGGATCGGCGGCACTCGTCGCCGGCCCCAGCGCCGCCCACCGAGAAGGAGAGATCATGCCCAACCCCGTGGTCAACAAGGCGAGCACCGAGTGGAAGGGGGAGCTGTTCACCGGTTCGGGCACCACCAGCCTGGACACCTCCGGCACGGCCACCTTCGACGTCGCGTGGAAGTCCCGCGGTGAGGAGTCCGGAGGGACGACGACGCCCGAGGAGCTCATCGCCGCGGCCCACGCGACCTGCTACGCCATGCAGCTGTCCAACATGCTCAAGGAGAACGGCACCCCGCCGACGGCGCTCGACACCTCCGCTGCCGTGACGTTCGTCGCCGGCACCGGCATCACCGGCATCGAGCTCACGGTGAGCGGCACCGTCGAGGGGATCGACGCCGGCACCTTCGACGAGATCGCCCGCAAGGCGAAGGAGACCTGCCCGGTGAGCCAGGCGCTCTCCGCCGTCGAGATCACGCTGAGCGACGTCCGCCTGGCCTGAGCGACCGCCCCTCCGGCCGGCGGCCGGGGGAGGTGGCGAGCCCGACACGTCAGGCTGCCCCGGGGCGCGGGGCAGCCTGACGTCTGCCACCGATAGCCTGGGGCCATGGCCCAGTCCCTCACCCTGGCCGACGTCGTCGGCCTCCTCGAGAAGCGCTACCCGCCCGGCACCGCGGAGAGCTGGGACGCCGTCGGGCTCGTCGCCGGGGACCCGGCCGCCCCGGTCCGCTCGGTGATGTTCGCCGTCGACCCCGTCCAGGTGGTCGCGGAGGAGGCGATCGCCGCCGGCGTCGACCTCCTCGTCACCCACCACCCGCTCTTCCTGCGCGGCACGACGACGGTCTCCGCGGGCACCCCCAAGGGCCGTGTCGTCCACGAGCTCGTCCGGGCCGGCTGCGCGCTGTACGCCGCCCACACCAACGCCGACGCCGCCGCCGGGGGCGTGGCCGACGCGCTCGCCGACCTCCTCGAGCTGCGCGAGCGCCGGCCGCTCACCCCGCACGACGCCGCACCGCTCGACACCCTCACCGTCTTCGTCCCGCAGGACCACACCGAGGTGGTGCTCGACGCGCTCGCCGAGGCCGGCGCGGGCGCCGTCGGCGAGTACGACCGGTGCGCGTTCACCGTCACCGGCCAGGGCACCTTCCGGCCCGGCGAGGGCGCCAACCCCACCATCGGCGAGCGCGGGGAGGTCACCGAGGTCGTCGAGGACCGCCTGGAGATGACCCTGCCGCGCGGACGCCGCGCCGCCGTCGTCGCCGCGCTGCGCGCCGCCCACCCCTACGAGGAGCCGGCCTTCTCCGTCGTCGAGCACGCTCCCCGCCCCGCCGGCACCGGCGTCGGGCGCATCGGCACGCTGCCCGAGCCGACCACCCTGCGCGCGCTCGCCGAGCGCGTCGCCGCCGTCCTCCCGGCGACCGCCCAGGGCATCCGGGTGGCGGGGGACCTCGACGCCGAGGTCCGCACCGTCGCCGTGTGCGGCGGCTCGGGTGACTCGCTGCTCGGGACCGTGCGTGCCCTGGGCGCCGACGTCTACCTCACCGCCGACCTGCGCCACCACCCCGCCTCCGAGGCGCTCGAGGCCGGTCCGCCCTACCTCCTGGACGCCACGCACTGGGCCAGTGAGTGGCCCTGGCTGCCCGTGGCGGCGGCCCGCCTCGAGGAGGACGCCCGCGCGGCGGGCGGCGAGCTCGCCACCCGCGTGAGCACGATCGTCACCGACCCGTGGACGCTGCGCCTCGCCGCGCCCGACAATGACAGCACGACCGACAACGAGGGAGTCGCCCAGTGACCACAGCCCCGGTGGCCGACCAGCGCCGCCTGCTCGACATCCAGGTACTCGACACGCGCGCCGCGAAGCTGGGTCACCAGCGCCGCAGCCTGCCCGTGCTCGGGTCCATCGCCGAGCTCGAGGGAAGGCTGGAGGACCTGAGCCGCGCCCAGGTGGAGGAGCGCACCGTCGTGGCCGACACCCGCCGCGAGGTGGCCAAGGCCGAGGCCGACGTCGAGCAGGTGCGCCAGCGCGCCGCGCGCCACCAGGCCCGCCTCGACTCCGGCGCGGTGAGCGCCAAGGAGGCCCAGGCGCTGCAGGGCGAGCTCGAGCAGCTCGCGCGGAGGCAGGGCGCCCTCGAGGAGGTCGAGCTCGAGGTCATGGAGCGCCTGGAGCAGGCCGAGGCCCGCCTCGCCGAGCTCGAGACGCAGGAGGCCGCGATCGCCGCCGACGTCGCCCGCCACACCAAGGCGCGCGACGCCGAGTGGGCGACGATCGACCGCCAGCTCGAGACGATCACCGCCGAGCGCGCCGCGCTCGCGGGCCGGATCGACGCCGGGCTGCTCGCCCTGTACGACCGGGTCCGGGAGCGCACCGGCGGGCTGGCCGCGGTCGCGCTGTACGGCTCGCGCACCGAGGGCACCCAGCTCGACTTCTCGCTCACCGAGCTCGACGCGATCCACTCCGCGCCGCCCGAGCAGGTCGTCCAGCACGAGGACTACGGCTACATCATCGTGAGGATGGAACCGAAGTGAGCCAGGCGAGCCTCTTCGACACCGAGCCGGCCGAGCAGGAGGCGCCCAGCGCGCGCCCGGGCCGGGTCCTCGTCGTCGAGGCCGACGGTGGGTCCCGGGGCAACCCGGGCCCTGCCGGCTTCGGCGCGCTCGTCCGCGAGGGGGACACCGTCCTCGCCGAGCGGGCCGCCTTCCTCGGCGTGTGCTCGAACAACGTCGCCGAGTACAGCGGCCTCGTCGCGGGCCTGCGCGCCGCCGCCGCGATCGACCCGACCGCGTCGGTCGAGGTCCGGATGGACTCCAAGCTCGTCGTCGAGCAGATGTCGGGTCGCTGGAAGATCAAGCACGAGGACATGCGCCGCCTGGCCGACGAGGCCCGCACGATCCTGCCCGCCGGGCAGGTGCGCTACACGTGGGTGCCACGGGCGGAGAACTCCGCCGCCGACGCGCTCGCCAACGCCGTCATGGACTCCGGCGGCAGCATCGAGCGCGACCACGCCCCGGACGGCGAGCCGGTCACGGGCCGAGGCGAGGACGTCCCGGCGGACGACTGGCAGGCCGAGGAGCCGATCCCGGACGTCGACGCCGGTGCACCGTCGCTCGCCGACCCCGGCGCCATCACCCTCGTCCTCGTCTCACCCGGCACCGCTCCGCAGGACCACGGGGAGGACCCCGAGCTCACCGAGCAGGGCGTCGAGCTCGCCGGGGCGGCCGCCGCGCTCGTCGACCGGATCGGCGGGGACCTGTGGCCCCACCTCGCCCCGCCCACCGTGCTCCTGTCCTCACCGCTCGTGCGCGCCCAGCAGACCGCCGAGCTCATCAGCGAGGTCGCCGGGCTCGGGGTGCCCACCATCGACGACGACTTCGCCGCGGCCCGGCCGGGGGAGAGCCGCGAGGACCTCGCGCAGCGGGTCGCGCGCGCCCTCTCCCGCGTCGCCGACCAGGCCGGCTGCACGGTCGTCGTCGCCGCCCACGCCGGCGTCATCGCCGCGATCGTCGGGACGGTCGTCGAGGCGCCCACCACCGCGTGGGACGTCTTCCGCGTCGCCCCCGGCACGGTGAGCGTCGTGCGCCTGTGGAGCGGACGCGGGGAGGTCCACGTCATGGGCTGCCCCGCCCAGCTGAGCGGTGAGTAGGCCGCGCCGCGGCGGGTAGACTTCCCGGGCGGATGAGTCGGCCAGGCGGTCGCGGCGCCCTCCGGGGCGACGAGGAACGTCCGGGCTCCACAGAGCAGGGCGGTGGGTAACACCCACCCGGGGTGACCCGCGGGACAGTGCCACAGAAAACAGACCGCCGTCGCAGCCTCCGGGCCGCGGCGGTAAGGGTGAAACGGTGGTGTAAGAGACCACCAGCGTGCCGGGTGACCGGTACGGCTCGGTAAACCCCGCCCGGAGCAAGACCAGACAGCAGGCGCCCGAGGGCTGCTCGCCCGAGCCTGCGGGTAGGTCGCTGGAGGCGCACGGCAACGTGCGTCGTAGATGGATGGCCGCCACCGCGGGACCGGTAACGGACCCGCGGGACAGAACCCGGCGTACCGGCCGACTCATCCGCACCTCTCCACAGGCAGCGTCCCGTCCCGCCCCGTCCACAGACGGCGCGAGGGTGGTCGACGGCGTCACCCGGCGGCCTGCATCGTGGGGTCCACACGGCGGGCACCAGCGCTCGCCCGGGCCGAAGGAGAACCGATGCGAGCCCAGCACGCCGTCCCCGCGGCGCTCGCCGTCCTCGTCGCGTGCCTCGCGGGCTGCACCCTCGCAGGCGACGACGTCGCGGACCCGCCCAGTGCCGACGCCGAGGACGCCGAGGACCCGCCCAGCGCCACCCCGCCGCCACCTGCTGCGGCCCCGTCCGCCGGTGACGCCGCCACCGAGCTGCCCTACGCCGCGCGGATGCCGCCGGAGGAGGAGGTCGACGCGATGGTGCTCGACGCCGCGGATGCCTACCTCGCGCACCGCGCCGCCTACGACGCCGCGGCGCGCACCGGCTTCGCCGACGCCCAGCTCCTCGAGGCGGCCCTGGAGGGGACCGACGGTTCGATGCGCGACCTCCTCGAGCGCGAGAGCGCGAGCCTCGCCGAGGCCGGGCACGTCGTCGAGGGCGGCACCGAGGTGCTCGGGATGGAGGTCGCGTGGCTCGGCCCGCCGACCGCGGACGGCGGCGGCCTGCAGGTGGTCTTCGACGCGTGCGTCCTCGTGCGCGGGGTGCTGCGGGCCCCCGACGGCAGCGTGGCCCGCGACCTCACCGCCGCCGACGCCGTCTACGTCCAGCCCCGCCTCGTCCACGTCGACGGCGGCTGGGTCCTGCACGAGCAGCTCCAGCAGGCCGGCCCGTGCCCCGGCGACCTCACCTCGTGAGGCGCCTGACGCCGGGCCCTACGGCAGACTGACGCGCGTCGTGGATCGCCCGCGGACGGCCACCACCGTCCACCCGCGCCGGGTCCGCCCCGCGGTTGCGGGGGTGTGGAACGATGAACGCGCACCTCCCACCGACCCCCCGTTGGAGCCCTCGTGACGAGCGACGTCGCCCACAGCCCCGCCGGGACCCGCACGGCGAGCCCCGTCCTCGAGGTCTCCGGGCTGGTCCGCCGGTTCGGTGACCTCACCGCCGTCGACGGCGTGTCCTTCCACATCGCCCCCGGGGAGACCTACGGGCTGCTCGGGCCCAACGGTGCGGGCAAGACGACGACGATCTCGGTCGTCGCCGGGCTGCTCGCCGCGGACGCCGGGGAGGTGCGGATCGCCGGCCGGCGGATGGGCCCGCGGGCGATCGCCCCGAAGCGGCGGCTCGGGCTCGTGCCCCAGGACCTGGCCATCTACCCCGAGCTCAGCGCCCGCGAGAACCTCATGTTCTTCGGCCACCTCCACGGTATGCGCGGTGCCGAGCTCAAGCGCCGCACCGACGAGGTGCTCGACCTCATCGGCCTCACGGACCGCGCCAAGGGCCAGACCAAGGAGTTCTCCGGCGGCATGAAGCGCCGCCTCAACATCGGCATCGGCCTGCTCCACCACCCCGACCTGCTCATCCTCGACGAGCCCACCGTGGGCGTGGACCCCCAGTCCCGCAACGCCATCCTCGAGGCCGTCGAGGCGCTGTCGACCGAGGGCATGGCCGTCCTCTACACCACGCACTACATGGAGGAGGCCGAGCGGCTGTGCGACCGCATCGGCATCATCGACGCCGGCACGATCCAGGCCGAGGGCACCCGCGACGAGCTCATCCGGATCATCGGTGAGCTCGACGAGATCAGGCTCGTCGGGACCGGGGACCTCGCGGCGGCGCTGATGGCGCTGCAGGAGATCGGCGCCGTCGAGCGGGCCGTCCTCGAGGGCCGCCAGATCCTCCTCCACGTGCGCGACGCCCCGACGGCGGTGGCGACCGTCGTGACGACGGCGGGCCGCAGCGGGGTCGAGCTCGCCGACGTGGAGATCACCCGCCCGGACCTCGAGTCGGTCTTCCTCCACCTCACCGGCAAGGGGCTGCGGGACTGACATGCGCCAGCTCCTCACGATGACGGGCAACGACCTGCGTCAGCGGCTGCGCGACAAGTCCGTCCTCATCTTCGGCATCGTCGTGCCGGTCGCGCTCATGCTCGTGCTCAACCTCGTCTTCGGGGACACCGGCGACGTCGAGCTGGGGCCGGTGACGGTCGCCGCGTCCGCCCCCGCCGACGACGCCTCCGCCCAGGTCCTCCTCGAGACGCTCACCCGGATCGAGGGCCTGGACGTCACCGTCGAGGAGGTCCCGGCCGACGAGGTCCGTCCGATGGCCGAGTCCGGGCAGGCGCAGCTAGGGCTCCTCCTGCCCGAGGGGTTCGGCGAGGACGTCGACCAGGGCCGCGGCGCGCGGATCGAGATCATCGAGGGCGACGGGGCGGGCATGGAGACCGACGTCCTCGTCGCCGTCGTCCGCGGCGTCGGTGAGCAGCTGACCGCCGGCACGGTCGCCACCCGCGCCGCCGCGGCGGCGGGCGTGCCGCCCGAGGACCTCGCGACGATCGCCCGGGAGGTGGGGGAGGCCCCCGCCAGCGTGATGACCGTCGAGGGCACGACGGCGACCGAGCAGCTCGGCGCGTCGGCCTCGCTCGTCGCCGGGCAGGCCGGACTGTTCCTCCTGTTCACCGTCGGGTTCGGGGTGCTGGCGATCATCAACGAGCGCGACCAGGGCACCTTCGCCCGGCTGCGGTCGATGCCGATCCCGCCGGGCCTCATCGTCGCCGCCAAGGCGCTCGCCGGCTACGTGCTCGGCGTCGTCGCCACCCTCGTCCTCCTCACCGCCGGCGTCCTCCTCTTCGACGTCGAGTTCGGCTCCCCGCTGCTCGTCCTCGTCCTCGTCCTGTGCGTCGTCGCGGCGGCGACGTCCCTCACCTTCGTCGTCGTGCGCGTGGCACGCACCTCCGAGCAGGCGGGCGTGGCGCAGTCGATCATCGCCGTCGTCCTCGGCCTCGCCGGCGGCGCGTTCTTCCCCGTCACCGCGACCGGGCCGCTCTCGGTGGCCCTCGACCTCAACCCGGTCTCGGCCTTCACCCGCGGCCTGGGGATCAGCGCGGGCGGCGGTGGCCTGTCCGAGATCGCCGGCCCGGTCCTGGCGATGCTCGGCTTCGCCCTCGTCGCCGCGGTGGCCTCCCGGCTCCTTCCGGACCGGGGGGTGGCCGCATGATGCCGGTCCTGGCCATCGCCGGCACCGAGCTGCGCCGCTACCTGCGCGACCGGTCGAACATCTTCTTCTTCCTCATCTTCCCGCTCCTCCTCGTCGTCGTCATCGGGCTGCAGTTCGGCGGGCAGGGCAGCACGGGACGGGTGGTCATCGCCGGCGCCGGCGGTGAGCTGCGCTCGGCGCTGACCACCGAGCTCCGGGACGCCGACGCCACGGTGAGCACCGCCGACGCCGACGCGATGCGCGAGCAGGTGGCACGCGGGCGCGCGGACGTCGGCCTCCTCGTCGAGGACGACGCCGAGCAGTCCTTCGTCGCCGGCCGGCCCGCCGAGATCGAGCTCATCGTCTCCTCCGAGGCCAGTGCCCCCGGGGCGGTACAGGTCGTGCTCACGGCGCTGCAGACCCTGTCCCTGGAGCAGACCGAGCTCGCCGTGCTCACCGCGCGCGGCGTGCCGGAGGGGGAGGCCGCGGCGGCGCTGGCCCGGGCCCGGTCGGACGTCGCCCCCGTCGAGATCGGCGTCGTCGACGTCGACGAGGTCTCCCAGGAGCTGGGCGGCCTGGGACAGTTCGACCTCGGCGCAGCGACGATGCTCCTGCTCTTCGTCTTCCTCTCCACGCTGGGCAGCGCGGTGACGCTCATCGAGTCCCGCCGCCTGGGCGTGCAGCGCCGGGTGCTCGCCGCCCCGGTCTCCGGCACGCAGGCGATCCTCGGGCAGATGCTCGGCCGGTGGGTCATCGCCAGCGCCCAGGGTGTCTACATCATGGTCGCGAGCATCCTGCTCTTCGACGTCGACTTCGGCAGCCTCCCGCTGGCGCTGCTCATCCTCCTCGTCTTCGGCGCGGTGGCCACCGGCGCCGCGATGCTCCTCGGGGCGCTCATGGACAACGAGGGCGCGGCCAACGGGGTGGCCGTCGGCGCCGGCCTCGTGCTCGCCGCGCTCGGCGGGTGCATGTTCCCCCTCGAGATGTTCCCCGACACCCTGCGCACCGTCGCCAACCTCACCCCCCACGCGTGGGGCTACGAGGCCTTCGCCGAGATCCAGCGCCACGACGGCGGCCTGCTCGACGTCGCCCCGCAGCTCGCGGTGCTCGCCGCGATGGCCGTCGGCCTCGTGCTCCTCGGCGCACTCGTGCTGCGCCGCAGCACCGCCCGGGCGATGTGACGTCCGGCGTAGCATCGGTGCCCATGGCCGAGGACTCCGTGCGCGTGGACAGCTGGCTGTGGGCCGTGCGCCTGTTCAAGACGCGCTCCCAGGCCCAGGCGGCCTGCCGCGGCGGGCACGTGCGCGTCGACGGGGACCGCGCCAAGCCTGCGACGCTCGTCGGCCCGGGGAGCAAGGTCGTGGTGACCGGCGGGGAGATCGAGCGCACCGTCGTCGTCCAGCGGGCGCTGCGCAAGCGTGTCGGCGCGCCGCTCGCCGCGCAGGCGATGATCGACGAGACACCCCCGCCCCCGCCGAAGGTCGAGCGGGCGGCCGTTCCTCAGCGCGAGCGGGGTGCCGGCCGGCCGACCAAGCGGGAGCGGCGCGACATCACCCGCCTGCGCGGCTACTGAGCAGCGCCATCTGGGACTCGTGGTCGGCCCGCACCCGCGGGTCGGCGAGGCGGTGGTCGTGGGGCGGCGTCCCCGCGGCGAGGTCGGCGAGGTAGCGCTCGTCGGCGTGCACCCGCCGGTGCCCCACCCAGCGGTGGGCGACCCGCCCGTGGCCCGGGACGACCACCCGCGGGTCGAGGTCGGCGAGCCGGCGCAGGGAGTGGCGGTACTCCTCGAGGGCGTCCGGTGCGTCGTCGAGCAGGGGCACCTCGACGTCGGAGAGCATGTCCCCGGCGATGAGCACCCCCTCCTCGGGCAGGTGGAGGCTCGCGTGACCGGGGGCGTGGCCCGGCGTGGGCACGACGACAGCGCGCGGGCCGGTCCACGGCACCTCGGTGGTGTCCGGGGCCAGCGGCGTCGTCCCGCCGATGACGTCCCACCGGTACCCGGGCAGGTCGCGTGACGCCTGCGCCGTGAGCTCCTCGGCGGTGGCGGCGTCGGTCGCCACCGACGTCGCCCAGCGGGGCACGTCGGGCAGCGCCGCGGACCACAGGACGTGGTCCCAGTGCGGGTGGGTGGAGAACCCTGCGGCGACGTGCCAGCCGCGGCGGGACACCTCCTGCTCCAGCGCGAGGATCTCCTCGGGCGTGAGCGCCGGGTCGACGAGCAGGCAGGCGCCGTCGTCGTCGACGACGAGGGTCGAGGTCGTCAGCCACGTGGGCGACGTGACGACCCAGACGTGACGGGCGACCTGCTCCATGAGAGCAGGCTACGGCGCGATCAGTGGTAGTTCGCGGCGGCGAGGGCCGCAGCCCCGACGATGCCCGCCTGGTTGCGCAGCGCGGCCGGCACGATCGGGGCCTGGAGCTCGAGGAGCGGGAGGAACTGGTCGGACTTCTTGCTCACCCCGCCACCGACGACGATGAGGTCGGGGGAGAAGAGCATCTCGATCGTCTCGAAGTACCGCTGGAGGCGCTTGGCCCACTTCGACCAGGACAGGCCCTCGCGCTCGCGGGCGGAGTCGGCGGCGCGGCTCTCGGCGTCGTGGCCGTCGATCTGCAGGTGGCCGAGCTCGGTGTTCGGCACGAGCGTGCCGTTGACGATGAGCACCGAGCCGATCCCGGTGCCGAGCGTGGCGACGAAGACGACCCCCTCGACGCCCTTCGCGGCGCCGTAGACGGCCTCGGCGTAGCCGGCGGCGTCGGCGTCGTTGACCGCCACGACGCGGCGGCCGACCGCCTCGCTCATGATGGCGGGCACGTCCACGCCCTGCCACGACTTGTCGAGGTTGGCGATGAACGGCACGACCCCGTGCTTGATCGGTGCGGGGAAGGTGAGGCCGATCGGGACGTCGGCGGCGAGGTCGAAGCTCCCGACGAGCTCCTCGACGACGGCGGCCACCGCCGCGGGCGTGGACTTCTCCGGGGTGGGGATGCGCAGCCGCTCCCCGGCGAACTCGCCGGCGGCGAGGTCGACGGGCGCTCCCTTGATGCCCGAGCCGCCGATGTCGATGCCGAAGGCGACGGGTGTGCTGCTGGCTGAGGACATCGGCGCTGCTCCGTGGCTCGGGGTCGGTGACCGACAGCGAGCCTACCGCCGCGACGCCGGCCCGGCTCAGGTGACGGGCCCGGCCGTCTCCGTGAGGGAGTCCCGCCACGCGTCCAGGCCCTGCTGCACCTGCTCGTCGGTGCGGTGCTCGACGCGGGTCATGATCGTCCACCGCACCCCGAACGGGTCCTGGACGGAGGCGAAGCGGTCCCCGGTGACGTCGAAGACCTGCGCCTCCTCCCGCACGCGGGCCCCGCGCTCGCGGGCGGCGGCGAGGGTCGCGTCGACGTCGGGGACGTGGACGGTGAGGCTGAAGCAGGCCTCGTCGGTGCCGGGGTCGCAGGCGACGGCGTGGAACTGCGGTGAGGGGTCCATGACGGTCATCCGGCCGTGCCCCAGGTCGAGCTCGCAGTGCCACACCGAGCCGTCCGGCCCGTCCATGCGGCTGGTCGTGCGGGCGCCGAGGACGGCGCGGTAGAACTCGATCGCCTCGGCGGCGGGGGAGACGACGAGGAGCGGGCTGAGGGACGTGGCGCCCTCGGGGAGAAAGTTCGTGCTCATGCCCTCCAGCGTGCCTAGGGTGGCGCGCATGGGGCTTGAAGATGCGCGCCACACTCCGGAGGGTGCGGTGCTGTGGCCCGCCGCCGGCACGCGCGTGTTCACCACCCGGCGCCTGGAGCTGCCCGCGCCGCTCGACGAGGTCGGCGCGTACTTCTGGTCGGTGACCTGGCGCCGGGAGGAGCGCTCGCCCTTCCGCCAGGAGGTGCTCAGCCACCCGCTCACCCACCTCACGGTCGAGGCGGCCGAGGGCGGGGTGCTGCACGGGCTGGCGGTGCCGGCGGCGCTCGTCCACGGCCTGGTCACCCGGGTGTTCTCGGTCGACCTGCCGGTCGCGGGCAGGGTGGCCGGCGTGGCCTTCCGTCCCGGCGGGCTCGCGGCGCTCCTCGGCCGCGGCGTCCACGACCTCACCGACGCCGTCGTCCCGGCCGGGGAGGTCCTGCCCGGCGTCGCCGGGCTCGCGGGCTCCGTCCTCGCCGAGGAGGACGACGCCGCCCGCCGCGACGTCCTCGCCGTCCGCCTCGAGGGGCTGCTCGCCCCGCGCCTGCGCGAGGTGCGGGAGGACCCCGGCTACCGGACCGTGCGCGAGGCGGTGCGCCTCATGCGCGTCCGCGAGCACGTGGCGCTCGGACCGGTCGCCCAGCGGCTCCACGTCTCGGGGCGCACGCTGCAGCGGCTGTTCACCCACTACGTCGGCGCCTCGCCGCTGTGGGTGCTGCGCCGTCACCGGCTGCAGGACGCGGTGGCCGCGCTCGACGCGGGCGGCGGTGAGGACCTCGCCGAGCTCGCGGCGTCGCTCGGCTTCGCCGACCACGCGCACCTCACCCGCGCGTTCACCGCCGTCGTCGGGGTCCCGCCCTCCCGCTACCGGGCGGGGGAGCGGTGAGCCGTCCGGCGCGCGGCGTCAGGGGAGGGTGAGGATCTCCGCGCCGTCGTCGGTGACGAGCACCATGTGCTCGAACTGGGCGGTGCGGCCGCGGTCGCTGGTCACCGCCGTCCAGCCGTCGTCCCACAGGTCCCACGTCGGCTCGCCGAGGGTGAGCATGGGCTCGATGGTGAACACCATGCCCGGCTCCATGACGTCGTCGTGGTCGGGTGCGGCGTCGTAGTGCGGGATGACGAGGCCGGAGTGGAAGGCGCGGCCGACGCCGTGCCCGGTGAACTCACGCACGACCCCGTAGTCGAACCGCTTGGCGTAGGCCTCGATGACGCGGCCGATGACGTTGACCTCGCGGCCGGGCCTGACGGCGCGGATGGCGCGCTCCATCGCCGTGCGGGTGCGCTCGACGAGGA